>NZ_JBHVPD010000005.1:0-193123 GCF_042887525.1 Kitasatospora sp. NPDC057936 | reverse complement strand
GGAGAGAATGCTCCGGAGCGCGCGGGAAGTCGGCGGGATGAGGGCGGCGCGGAAGGTCGGCAGGATCGACTTCCCGTGCGGGGGAAGGAGGTTGGCGAGGGCGCGGGAGGGCCTGGGGGCGGGCTGTGGCGGTCCGGAAGGCGCGGGAAGTCGGCGGGGGCGACTTCCCATGCGGGGGAAGGAGGTTGGCGAGGGCGCGAGAGGACCTGGGGGCGGGCTGTGGCGGTCCGGAAGGCGCGGGAAGTCGGCGGGGGCGACTTCCTGTGCGGGGGCTCGGGGGTGGGGGCGGAGGGAACGTTTCTGCTGGGGGCTAGTGTGGCGGGGCTGACTGGGGGGTCATGACCGGGGACCGCCCACCCGTTTGGTGGAGGTCCTGTTGCCCGCGCTGGTCGGGAGGGTGCGGCGGTGGTACGGGCGGCTGTTGGACGGGGACGCTCGGGCCGGGCGGGACGCGCTCGTCGTGCTGCTGGTGCTCACGGTGGTGCTCGGGCTGCTGCCGCTCGCGTTGCCGTACAGCTGGCCCCCGTCGGCGCTCGTGCTGCCGCTCGTGGTCGGCGGGCTCGTGCTGCCGCGCGGGCGGTTGCTGGTGCTCGTGTGCGCGGCCCTCGCGGGCAGTGCGCTCGGGGCCGCCCTGCAGGACCCGCACTGCGTACGGCTCGGGGTGACCCTCGTCCTCGCCGCCACCGGGGCGACGGTGCTGGTCGCGAACCGCTTCCGGCACCGGCTCGGGCTGCGCGGCACCCAGGGCGACTCCATCCTCCTGGAACTCGCCGAACACGCCAGGACCCTCGCCCGGCTCCCCGACCGCCTCCTCGACTGGCACTTCGACAGCGCCCTCGCCCCCGCCGGCGGCACCTCCTTCTCCGGGGACTTCCTCCTCTGCACCCACCGCCCCGAGGACGACCTGCTGGAGCTCCTGCTCGTGGACGTGTCCGGGAAGGGCAGCCGGGCCGCCGCGCGGTCCACGCACCTGTCGGGCGCCTTCGGGATGCTGCTGGGGCGGGTGCCGCCGGAGGCGTTCCTGCCGGCGGCCAACGACCACCTCGTCCGGATGGGCTGGGACGACCACTTCGCGACGGCGGTCCACCTCGCGCTGCGTCCGGCCACCGGCGACTACCGCCTCTTCAACGCCGGCCACCCGCCGGCCGCGCGCTTCCGCCGGGCGGACGGCGGCGGCTGGGACCTCGCCGCGCACGGGGGCCCGGCGCTGGGCCTGATCCCCGGCGCCCCCTACCCGGCGTCGACCGGGCGGCTGGCGCACGGGGACTCGCTGCTGCTGTTCAGCGACGGCCTGGTGGAGGTGCCGGGCCGGGACCTGGACGAGGGTGTGCTCCGGCTGCTGGCCGCTGCGGAGCCGGAGCTGCGGACCCACCGCACGCAGCAGGAGCTCACGCGCGGCGCGGCGGAGCAGCTCGTACGGACCGTGGCGCGGGATGTCGCGGACGACCGGACCCTGGTGCTGGTGCGTCGGCTGGGGCCCGCAGGTGTACCCGCCCCCGACCTCCCCGGACGCGGAAAACGCTGAAGGGAGGGGAGGGAAGGGGAACGGAGCGGAGGGGAAGCAGGGAAGGACGCGGAGGCACGAAGGCCGCAGCGGCGCACGGCGTGGGAAGTGTGGGCTGCCGGCTGCTCGGGCCGTGAGCGATCGAACAAGGCTCGCCGGGGTGCCCGTGCGCCGCTGCGCGGACGCGGGGGAGGGAGAAGCACCGCCCCCGCGGGCAGGCGTCGCGCTGGGGGAAGGCGCGCGGGGGCGGGGGCTTGCCGGGGCTGCGCCGGCTCGGAGTGCGCGCGGGTCGGGTGGGGGTGGGAACCGGCGGTGGGGGTGGGGGCGTGGCAGGCAGGGTGGGGGGTCGCCGGGGGCTCGTGGGGTGGGGAAATGGGGTATGAAGAATCAATGGCTCCCGTCGAGGATGAGAACCGCGCGGTGCGCAGTGCGATGCGCTGCGTGCGGTTATTGCTGGGCTGCACGACGGCGGCCGAGATGCTGGCCACCGTCCTCGCCGACGGGCCCAGTTGGATCACCGGGGAGGGTTCCGCGCTGTACCTGCTGGACTCCGCCGGGATGCTGCGGCTGACGGCCTCGCACGGGCTGCCCGGGTGGGCGCACGAGCGGTACGGGACCATCGATCCGGGCAGCGACCTGCCGGCCGCGGCGGCGCTGCGGCTGCGGCGGCCGTACCTGTTGTCGCCCGAGCACACGAGTGCCGACTACCCGAACGAGGACGCCGGGCTCGGCACCGGGATGGTCGCGGTGATCACCCTGCCGATGATCGTGGACGAGCGGCCGATCGGAGTGCTGGCGCTGGCGCTGGCCCACCGGGGCACGGTGCCGCTGCGCGACCTGGACGTGCTGGAGACGATCGGCGACGCGTGCGCGCACCGGCTGGCGCACCTGCTCGATCACGCGGACGGCCGACTGCCGCAGAGCGCCCAGGCTCCGGCGGGGCCGGCCGGGGCACCGGGCCGCCCGGTGCTGTCGCTCGCCGCGCGGGCCGCGCGGCACGGGGCGTTCGAGCGGGACCTGGTGACCGGCGAGACCGCGTGGGACGCCGAGGCGTTCCGGGTGACGGGCCAGCCGGTGGCGCCGGACGGCTCGGCGCCGGAGCTGGAGCGGATCGTCCACCCGGAGGACCTGCCGGACGTGCGGGCGGCGATGGCGGAGGCGCTGGCCGTCGGGGGGCCGTACCGGATCGAGTACCGGGTGCTGCGCCGGGGCGGCGGGGTGGTGCGGGTCGAGGAGTCCGGCGAGGTGATGCTGGACGTCCACGACCGGCCGGTGCGCGTCGCGGGGCTGCTCGCGGAGCACGGCGACGCGCTCGCCGGGGAACGCGCGGGGCAGGAGGAGCCGCAGGACGGACCGGCGCGGCAGGACAAGGCCGGGGCGGCGCGGACGGCGCTGCTGCTGACGCTGACCCGGGCGCTGTCGCGGGCGGTGACCGTGCGGGACGTCACCGCCGCCGTGACGGACGTGGCCCGGCCGTCGTTCGGGGCCGCGAGCATCGTGCTGGACCTGGTGGACGAGGGCCGGCTGCTGCCGGTCACGCACACGGTCTACGGGGGCGCGCGCCGCTCGGAACCGACCCGGCTGGCGGACCTGTCCGAGGACGTGATGCAGTCCTCGCTCACCCGCTCCGCCCCGCTGTTCAGCGAACCCGGGCGAGGCGAACCCGGGCGAGGCGCGCCCGGAGGCACGACCGGAGGCCCGCCCGGGGGCCCGGCCGGGAGCCCGGCGGCCTGGGCGGTGCTGCCGCTGGTCGCGTCCGGACGGCAGGTGGGCTCGTGCCTGATCACCTTCGCCACCGAGCGGAACTTCGGCCGCGAGGACCGCACCCTGTACTCGGCGTTCGCCGGCATCCTGGCGCAGTCGCTGGAGCGGGCCCGGCTGTACGACACCCACCACCACCGCGCCGGCGAGCTGCAGCGCGCGATGCTGCCGCGCACGCTGCCCCGCCTGCCGGGCATCGCGAGCGCCGCCCGCTACCTGCCGAGCACCGAGGGGATGCAGATCGGCGGCGACTGGTACGACCTGCTGAAGCTGCCGGACGGCCGGATCGGTCTGGTGATCGGCGACGTGCAGGGGCACAACGCCGAGGCGACCGCGGTGATGGGCCAACTGCGCAGCGGCCTGCGGGCGTACGCGACGGACGGGCACGATCCGGCGGCCACCCTGGCGCGGACCAGCCGGCTGCTGGCCGAGCTGGACACCGAGCTGTTCGCGACCTGCCTCTACCTGACCCTGGACCCGGCGGACGGCCGGCTGACCGCGGCCCGGGCCGGCCACCCGGCGCCGGTGCGGATCGCCGGCGCGAGGGCGGTCGAGCTGGATCTGCCGGGCGGCCCGCCGCTGGGGGTGGACCCGGGGCAGCCCTACGACCTGACGACCGGCCGGCTCGCGGAGGGCGAGACGCTGCTGGTGTACACGGACGGGCTGGTGGAGGACCGCGAGGAGGACTACGACGAGTCGGTGCAGCGGATGCTGGACGGGCTGGAGCTGTGGGCCCGGCAGACCGGTCCTGGCCGGATCGGTCCGGCGCCCGCGCTGGAGCGGCTGGCGGACCTGCTGACCCTGAACGTGACGGAGCGCCGCTCCCGGCCGGACGACGTGGCCCTGCTGCTCCTGCACCGGATGTGATCCCGTCCGCAACACCGTGCACACGTTCCCCACACATCCCGGGGCGCGACTCGGCCATCCCGCACGTGTCCGAAGTGTCCGAGTAGGGAGGAACCGCGGGGGAAGTGTGGTCGCCCGGCGGCCCGGTCGGGGGCGAACGAGGTTGGATTGGCGCCGAATTGACTGGATATTGACGAGATCCGGTCACTTGGCGAGATCCGTTCACACCTTCGTAGGATCATCGCCCTAGAATTCGCCGCGTGACGATGACTCAGTGGTGCGCAACGGCAGCCGGCGTGCTCGCGGCGCTCGCCCTCGTGACCGCCGCCCGCTACCACGCGGTCTCCGTCACCCACCGGCGCCGGGCCGAGCGGCTGCGCCGCGACGTCGCCCGGCTCCAGGAGCAGCTGGCCGCCGAACTCTCCCGCCGGGGCGAGGAACTGGCCGTCGTCCAGCAGGAGCAGGAGCACACCGCCTCCACCCAGCGGGCCTTCCTCAGCGTGGCCCGCCGGATCCTCGTCATGGCCCACGACCAGCAGGCCCTGCTCGACGAGATGGAGCGCACCCACGACGACCCGGCGCTGCTGGAGGGCCTGCTCAAGGCCGACCACGCGGCGGCCCAACAGGCCCGGCTGGCCCAGACCCTGGCCGTGCTCTGCGGGGCGCGGGCCGGACGGCACTGGCCCGAACCCGTCTCGCTGGAGGACGTCGTCCGCGGCGCCCAGTCACGCATCCTGCCGTTCCAGCGGGTCGTGGTGCGCAGCCGGATCGAGACCGCCGTGGTCGGCGCCGCCGCCGAGGCGCTGATCCACGCCGTCGCCGAGCTGCTGGACAACGCGACCCGCTACTCCCCGCCCAGCACCCAGGTGTTCGTCACGCTGATGCCGGTGCACAACGGCGCCGTCATCGAGATCGACGACGGTGGCGTCGGCATGCCGGAACAGGCCGTCGCCAAGGCGGGCGCCGCGCTGGCCGGCGGCAGCACGCTGGAGGTGTCCCGGCTGGGCGAGGTGCCGCAGCTGGGCCTGGCGGCGGTGGGCCGGCTCGCCGAGCAGTACGGCTTCCGGGTCACGCTCAGCTCGGCGCCCTCCCCGTACGGGGGCGTGCGCGTGGTCGTTCTGCTGCCGAACGCGCTGCTCACCGAACCGCTTCCGCCGACCGTCCCCGGCCTCGGGCCGGACGACCGGGTGTTCGGCGCCGGCCCCTACCACTCCCCCGTGGTGGGCGGGCACCCCCTGCTGGACACCCCACCGCTCGCACCCCCCCTGGCCGCCGGGCCTCCCCCCTCCGCCGGTCTCCCCTCCGCCGGTCTCCCCGCCGGCGGTCCCCCCTTCGCCGGTCTCCCCGCCGGCGACCCGGCCCCGCCGCCGCTGCCCCGCCGGAGCCACCGGCGCGACCGTGCCGGCACGACCGCGCAGCACGCCGCTCCCCCGCCTCCGCCGCCCGCGCCGCCGTACCGCTCGGCCCGGGACGCGCAGGCGTTCATGGCGATGTTCCAGGCCGGCACCGCCAGCGGCCGCTCGGCCGCCCGGGCCCAGGCCCACGACGACCCGTTCCGTCCCGCGTCCCCCCGACTTCCCCAGCGCTCCGGAGAGTTCCATGACCACCACCCCTGATCTCGGCTGGCTCCTCGCCGACATCGTCGCCGTGCCCGAGGTCCAGCACGCCGTCGTCGTCTCCAACGACGGCCTGGAGATCGGCCGCACCCCGGGCATCGTGCGCGAGGACGCCGAGCGGCTCGCCGCCGCCTGCTCCGGCCTGCAGTCGCTGGCGCGCGGGGTCGCGGTGGGCTTCGGCGGGCCCGCCAGCGCCACCCGGCAGATCATCATCGAGTACGGGGGCGGGTACCTGTTCATCGTCGCCGCCGGGGCGGGCGCGCACCTGGCCGTGGTGACCGGCGAGGCGGTCGACGCCGGGCTGGTCGCCTACCAGATGCAGGTCCTGGTCGAGCGGATCGGCACCCACCTCACCAGCCCGCCGCGGGTCGACCACGCGGCGGGGGGCCCGCGGTGAACGGGCCGGTCCGCCCGTACGTCATCACCGGCGGCCGCAGCCGCTCCACCCGGCCCGAGCTGGCGGTCGAGAGTCTGGTCAGCGCCTTACCGGACCTGCCCGAACTCCCCGACCACGCTCCGCTGAACCGGGAGCACCGGCGCATCCTCGGCCTCTGCCGCAGCCTGCTGTCCATCGCCGAGGTGGCGGCCCACCTGGTGCTGCCGCTCGGCGTCGTCAAGGTGCTGGTCGGCGACCTGTGGGACCTCGGCGCCGTGCAGGTGCTCCCGCCCGTCCCGCAGGCCGAACGCCTGCCCACAACACTCCTGGAAGAGGTGCTCGTTGGCCTCCGCCAACTCCGCTGAAGCCGTGCCCGCCGAAGCCGTGCCCGCCGAGGTGCCCGCCGACCCGCAGTACCTGCCGTCCTCCGTCCAAGGGGCGGTGAAGATCCTGGTCACCGGCCCGTTCGGGGTCGGCAAGACGACGCTGGTCGGCTCGCTCAGCGAGATCACCCCGCTGCGCACCGAGGAGACGATGACGGCCGCGAGCAGCGGCGTCGACGACCTCGCGGGGCGCGGCGACAAGACGACGACCACGGTCGCGCTGGACTTCGGCCGGATCACGCTCAACCCGCGGCTCGCGCTGTACCTGTTCGGCACGCCCGGGCAGCAGCGGTTCTGGCCGCTGTGGGAGGACCTGTCGCGCGGCGCGCTCGGCGCCATCGCGATGGTCGACCTGCGCCGGCCGGACGAGAGCTTCGAGGTGCTCGGCCGGCTGGAGGAGCAGCGGATCCCGTTCGCGGTGGCCGTCAACGTCTTCCCGGACACGCCGACCTACCCGGAGGAGGAGCTGCGCTCGGCGCTCGACGTGCTGCCCGAGGTGCCGATCCTCTACTGCGACGCGCGCGACCGGCGGCAGTCCTACGACCTGCTGATCGACTTCGTGGACCACCTGCACCGGACGTCCGTGCTGGAGCTCCAAGGATGAACGCGCCCGAACCGCCGACCACGTCCGGGTGCCCCGTCGGCCACGGCGGCGGCCTGCCCGCCGGAGTGCCCGCGGGCGGCCCGCTGACGCCGCTGTACGGCGCCGCCGTCGCCGAGGACCCGCACGGCCTGTACGCCCGGCTGCGCGCCCGCTACGGACCGGTCGCGCCGATCGAGCTGGAGCCGGGGGTCGAGGCCTGGCTCGTCCTCGGCTACCCCGAGCTGCTCGAACTCACCCGCAACGAGACGCTGTTCTCCAAGGACTCGCGCCGCTGGCGGGTGCCCGCCGAGGGCCGGCTGGCGGCCGACTCCCGGCTGCTGCCGATGACCGCGTGGCGCCCCACCCTGCTCAACCTGGACGGCGCCGAGCACCAGCGGCTGCGCGCCGCCGTCGCGGACACGCTCGCCCAGATCGACCACCACCAGCTACGCGGCACCACCGAGGCCGCCGCCAACGGACTCATCGACAGCTGGGGCCCGGACGGCACCGCCGACCTGGTCGCGCAGTACGCCCGCGCGCTGCCCCTGCTGGTCTTCACCCAGCTGGTCGGCCTGCCCGCCGCGGCCGGCCCCCGGCTGATCGAGCTGATCAGCCACTTCGTCGACAGCGGCGCCGAATCGGTGCGCGCCAACGCCGAGTTCCAGGCCATCCTGGTCGACCTGGTGCGCCGCCGCCGGGCCGCCCCGAGCGCCGACCTCACCTCCTGGCTGCTCGCCCACCCGGCCGGGCTGACCGACGAGGAGGCGGTGCACCACCTGGTGGTGCTGCTGGTCGCGGGCAACGAGACCAGCATCAACTGGACCGGCAACACCCTGCGGCTGCTGCTCACCGACCGCCGCTTCCGGGCCACCCTCACCGGCGGCCGGCTCACCGTCTCCGACGCGCTGGAGGAGGTGCTCTGGCGCGACCCGCCGACGCAGAACTTCCCCGGCCGCTGGGCCACCACCGACACCGTGCTCGGCGGCCAGTACATCAGCGCCGGCGACATGCTCGTGCTCGGCCTGGCCGCCGCCAACGCCGACCCGGCCGCCCAGGGCGTCGCCGCCGCCGCGCACGGCTCGCTCGGCGGCAACCGCGCCCACCTGGCCTGGGGCGCCGGCCAGCACGTCTGCCCGGCGCAGCACCCGGCCAGGATCATCGTCGAGACCGCCGTCGAGACCCTGCTGCACCGGCTGCCGGACCTCCAGCTCGCCGTCCCGCCGGTCGAACTGGCCTGGCGTCCCTCCCCGTGGTCGCGGGCACTGCTCAGCCTGCCGGTGCTCTACAGCGCCTTCACCCCGCCCCGACCGCCCGCCCCCGAGAGGCCCGCATGGACACCGCCGACGCTCCCCGAGGAACCGGCCCCCGGCCCGTCCGACTCGACCCCTTCGGACGGGACCAGCACAGCGAGAACGCCCGGCTCAGGGACGCCGGCCCGGCGGTCCTGGTGGAGCTCCCTGGCGGGGTGGTGGTCTGGGCGATAACCCACCACGACACGCTCCAGGCGCTGCTCGCCGATCCGCGCGTCGGCAAGAACGCCCGGCTGTGGACGGACTTCCGGGAGGGCCGGCTGCCCGAGGGCTGGCCGCTGCTCAACTTCGTCACCGTGCCCGGGATGGTCACCGCCGACGGCGACGACCACCGGCGGCTGCGCGGGCTCGTCAGCCAGGCCTTCACGCCGCGCCGGATCGCCGACCTGGCGCCCGCGATCGACGCGCGGGCCGTCGCCCTGCTCGACGCCGTCGCCGAGCTGGAGGGCCCGTTCGACCTGCGCGCGCACTTCGCGTACCCGCTGCCCATGCAGGTGATCGGCGAACTGCTCGGCCTCGCCGTCGAGCAGCAGGACGACCTGCACGAGCTGTCCGACACGCTCGTCTCCAGCTCGGCCACCCCGGCCGCCGCCGTCGCCGCGCAGCGGGACCTCAACGCGCTGCTCGCGTCCGTCGTCGCGGCCAAGCGGGCCGAGCCCGGCGACGACCTGACCACCGACCTGATCGCCGCGCGCGAGGCCGGCGACGGGCTGAGCGAGGCCGAACTCGTCGGCACGCTGCTGCTGATGCTGGTCGCCGGGCACGAGACCACGCTCAACCTGATCACCAACGCCGTCCGCGCCCTGCTGGCCCACCCCGAGCAGCTGCGGCTGGTGCTGGACGGCGAGCAGCCGTGGTCGGCGGTGGTCGAGGAGACGCTGCGGTACGACTCCCCGGTCGGGCAGTTCCCGCTGCGGTACGCGATCGAGGACATCGAGGTCGGGGACGTGGTGATCCGGCGCGGGGAGGCGATGCTCGCCTCGTACGCGGCGGCCGGGCGCGACTCCGGGCACCACGAGGACGCCGACGCCTTCGACCTCACCCGCCGGCCCAACCGGCACCTGTCGCTCGGGCACGGGCCGCACTTCTGCCTCGGCTCCGGGCTGGCCCGGCTGGAGGCGGAGACGGCGCTGCGCCACCTGTTCGAGCGCTTCCCCGGCCTCGCCCTCGCGGAGGACGCGGAGGGCGCGGAGCCGGAGCCGATCGCCTCGTTCGTCAGCAACAGCGTGCGGACCCTGAGGGTGACGGTCTGAGCCGTCCGGTTACCCGAGGGCGGCCCGGGTCGTTCGGCAGGGCATGAAGAAACTCGCCACCCTGGCCGCCCTCACCATGGCGGGCCTCGCGCTCGCCGCGCCCGCCGCCTCCGCCACCAGCCAGACCGCCGCTTCCCCGGACGCCGCCGGCGGTCTCACCGACGGCCTCACCGTCTCCCCCGCCGACCTCGCCATCCACACCGCCGGCCAGCTGCCGGTGGTCGGGCACACCGCCCAGGAGGTGGAGAAGATCGGGACCAACCAGATGACCCACCCCGGGCTCAGCGGGCAGATCGGCTGACCGACCCCCGTGCGGTCAGCCCGTCCGCCGTCGCCGGCAACGGCGTTCAGCCCTGGAAGAGCCCGTTGAGCTCCGGGTAGGTCAGCCCGCCGTCGAGGGCGGTGTACGTGCCGCTCGCGTACACCTCCTCGGCGGCCCGGCGGACCGCCGCGAACGCCACCTTGGCGAGGCCGGGACCGAGGCTCACCCGCGCGACGCCGAGCTTCGCCAGCTCCGGGACGGACGGCGAGCCGGGCGCGGCCAGGACGTTGAGGGGGGCGGGGACCGCCCGGACCAGCGCGGCGATCGTCTGCGGGTCCGCCACGCCGGGGGCGAAGACGCCGTCCGCACCTGCCTCGACGTAGGCCCGCAGCCGGCGCACCGCCTCGTCCGGCCGGCCCTCCGGCTCACCGAGCTGGTGCAGGAAGACGTCGGTCCGCGCGTTCACGAAGAGCGGCACGCCGGCCGCGTCCGCCGCCGCCCGGGCCGCCGCGATCCGCTCGGCCGCCTCGTCGAGCGGACGGCCCTCGTCCTCCAGGTTCACGCCGACGGCGCCGGTGCCGAGCAGCGCGGTCACCGTCTCGCCGACCCCGGCGGCGGTCCGCGCGTAGCCGCTCTCCAGGTCGGCGGTGACCGGCTGCTCCACAGCGCGGACGACCAGCGCGGTCTGCGCCAGCACCAGGTCGCGGTCGGCGCCGCCGCCGTCCGGGCTGCCGAGCGTCCAGGAGACGCTCGCACTGGCCGTCGCGACGGCCCGGGCGCCGGCGTCGGCGACCAGGCGGGCGCTCACCGCGTCCCAGGCGTTGGCGAGCACCAGCGGCTCGCCGGCGCGGTGCAACTCGTGCAGGAGCCGGGCCTTGTCCTGCTGGCTCGTCACGGCGGTTCCCCTCACTTCGCGGCCGGGCTGAGGCGCGAGGTCACGCCGATCCGGTTCCAGGCGTTGATGGTCGCGATCAGGGCGATCAGCTGGGCGAGTTCGGCCTCCTCGAAGTGGGCGGCGGCCTCGTCGTAGACGGCGTCCGGCACGTGCCCCCGGGTCAGCAGGGTGACGGACTCGGTGAGCGCCAGGGCGGCGCGCTCCTTCGCGGTGAACCACGGGGTCTCGCGCCAGGCCGGGAGCGAGATCAGGCGGTGGTCCTGCTCGCCGCCCTGCACGGCGTCGGTGGCGTGCATGTCGATGCAGAAGGCGCAGCCGTTGATCATCGAGGCGTGGACCTTGACCAGCTCGGCGAGCCGGGGGTCGAGGCCGGTCCGGGAGGCGCGGTCCACGGCGATCATCGCGGAGTAGTACTCGGGGGCGAGCCGGTGCATCGCGAGGCGCTGAGCGGGCGCGGGGACCGGCGCGTCCGCGCCCTCTGCGGTCCCGTGCGCCGCGGTCTCGTTCGTCGTCGTCATGATCACCAGCCTAGGGACGGAGTGGCCCTACCGCCTGGTGCATTCACGTGCGGCGTTCCTGGGCCACTTTCCGGGCCCCCACCACTGTTCCGATAGGCGAACTGGCGTGCGAGGATCGCTGAACAGAGCGAAACCGGGGGACAGGATCGTGTGTACGGCGTTCGTCAGCATCGAGCCGGGGTCTGCGGTGCCCGTCCTGCTCCTCTCCGTCCGGGACGAGTACCTCGGGCGCCGCTGGCTCCCGCCGGCCCACCACTGGCCGGAGCACCGGGGGCTGGTCGGCGGGCTCGACCTCGCCGCCGGCGGCACCTGGCTCGCCGCCGACCCCGGGCGGCGCTCTGCCGCCTGCCTGCTCAACGGCTTCGGGCCGCTCGCCCCCGCCGAGACGCGGCTCTCCCGCGGCCGGCTGCCGCTCACCGCCGTGCGCGAGGGCGGCGTCGGCCACCTCGACCTCACCCCGTACGACCCGTTCCACCTCGTGCTGGCCGGTCCCGACGGCGCCCGGGTGGCCAGTTGGGGCGACGGGCGGCTGGTCGAGCACCACCTGCCCACCGGCCTGAGCGTCGTGCTCAACGACGGCCTGGAGGGCCGCGCCCACAGCCGGACCACCTCCGAGCGGATCCGCGCCGTGATGGCCGCCCGCGCCGCGCACTTCCGGGCCCGCTTCGAGGCCGAGCCCCGGCCCGAGCCGGGCGGCGCCGGGACCGTCGAGGACGCGTGGGGCGCCTGGCTGCCGGTCGTCTCCGGGGACGGGCTCGCGCCGGACGACGACGCGGCGCTCGTCCAGCGGCGCGACTTCGGCGACGGGCGGATCTGGGGCTCGTCCTCGATCTCGCTGCTCGCCCTCGGACCGGACCGGCTGCGCTACGACTTCGGGCCGGCGCCGGTGGCCGCCGGGGAGGCGGCGTGGCAGCGGGTGGCGCTCGGCTGACCCGGGCCGGTTCGGGGGCCGTCGGCGGATTCGGGGCCCGTCGGCGAACGAACGCTTGAACCTGCCGCAGCGGGAGGTTGCATCGTGGTGCCTCGTCGACCACGAGGGAGGACCACGATGAACCGCCCCCGCCCCGCGGACGTGCTGCCCGCCGCCCTGCTGGTGGCCGGCACCGCGCTCGTCGCCGCGGGCGCCGCGCTGGCGCTCAGCCACGCGGCCGAGCGCGCCGTGTCGTCCGGGGTGCTGCTCGCCGTGTGGGTGCACGTGCTGCTCACCCACGCGCCGGCCGCGCACCCGGCCGCCGCCTGAGCGGGCGCCCGAACGCCGGGTGCCCGAACGCCGGTCGCCCGGCCCGGGTTTCGGCGAGACGTCCACTCGGTGAATTTCCGGCCTCAGACCTGCCGGGCGTCTACATCCCCGTAGTAGCTTCGCCGGGGCTCCCCCTGATCAGACCTCCGAGCGAAGGTGCGCGATGTCCACCCTGACCTACCCGGAAGCGATAGGCGTCGGCCTGCTGCAGGGTGTGACGGAACTCTTCCCGGTCTCCAGCCTGGGCCACAGCATCCTGCTGCCGGCGATCATCGGCGGGAAGATCCAGCACGACCTGGACATGACCGCCGAGGGCTCCCCGTACCTCTCCGTGCTGGTCGGCCTCCACCTCGCCACCGCGCTCGCGCTGGTGGTCTTCTTCTACAAGGACTGGCTCCGGATCATCAGCGGCCTGATCAGCTCGATCCGCCACCGCCGCGTGGAGACCCGCAACGAGAAGCTGGCCTGGCTGCTCATCGTCTCCACCATCCCGGTCGGCATCGCCGGCCTCGCCTTCGAGAAGGCCCTGCGCAACGCCCTCGGCAAGCCGATCCCGGCCGCCGTCTTCCTCGCCCTCAACGGGCTCGTGCTGCTCGGCGCCGAACGCCTCAAGCGCGGCGGCACCGGCCGCCGGCGGGCCGGCCACGCCGCCCCGGTGGCCGACGAACCCGGACTGGACCCGGCGATCGCCTCCGACCACCGGCTCGCCCGGCTCGGCTACAAGCAGGGCGTCTGGATCGGCGCCGCCCAGATCCTCGCGCTCTTCCCCGGCATCAGCCGCTCCGGCGTCACCATGAGCGCCGGCATCCTGCGCGGGCTGCACCACGAGGACGCCGCCCGGTTCTCCTTCCTGCTCGCCACGCCGGTGATCATCGCCGCCTCGGCGCTCAAGGTGCCCGAGCTGTTCAAGCCGGAGAACTCCGCCGTCCTCGGCCCGGTCGTGGCGGGCAGCATCGCCGCCTTCGTCGCCGGGTACGTGTCGGTGCGCTTCCTCACCAAGTACTTCGAGACCCGCAGCCTGACGCCGTTCGCGATCTACTGCTTCGTGGCCGGCGTCGGCAGCGCGGTCTACCTCTCGCTCTAGTTCCTCACAACTCCTGGAGGACGGCCGCGAGTTCGTGCGGCTGGGAGAACATCGGCCAGTGGCCGGTGTCCAGTTCGACCAGCCGCCACCGCTCGCCCGCCAGCAGCTCGGCGGCCCGGCCGAACGGCTCGGGCCAGTCCAGCAGGCACTTGACGTACGTCACCGGCAGCTCGGGCAACGCGTCGCCCAGCACGGCCGGTTCGGTCAGCGAGGCGCCCGGGTGCGGCGTCGAACCGGCGACGATCCGGGCGACCTGCTCGTCGGTGAGGCCCTGGCCGGCGAAGTCCCCGGCCGCGAGCGGCGGCCACCAGCCGCCGTTCCGCGCGATCGCCACCGCCACCTCCTGGCCGTTCCCGGCCACCGAGACGAACGACTCGCCGTCCCGCGGCACGTCGGCGTCCACGAACACCACCCGGGCCAGCCGCTCGCCGATCCGCTCGGCGGCCTGGCCCACCGGGATGCCCGAGTAGCTGTGCCCGACCAGGACGACGTCGCGCAGGTCGAGCCGCTCCACCTCGGCCACGATGTCCCGCACGTGGACCTCCTGCCCCGCCGGAGCCACCCCGTGCCTCTCCGCGAGCCCGGACAGCGTCAGCGGGTACGCGCCGTGCCCCGCCGCGCGCAGCTCCGCCGCCACCTCGTCCCACGCCCACGCGCCGAGCCACGCGCCTGCCACGAGTACATAGTTCGCCATGGGCGGCACGGTAGCGCGGGGATGTGACACCACGCAGGCGGAGCCCGCCGACGGACGACAGGCCCACCCGGGTCCGACCGGTCTCCGGCCGGGCGCTACCGTGACCGGCCGTGATCAACGAAAACCCGCCTCCGACCGTCTACGCGCTGTCGAGACGCAACGCGCTCCTCCTCCTGCTCGCCTCGCTCGGCTTCACCGTCGGCGGCGCGCTGCTGCTCTGGCACCACGCCACCGTCAAGGGCCTCGTCGGCGGTGCCCTGGCCGTGCCGTTCTTCGGGTTCTGCTCCTTCGCGCTCGCCCGCCGGCTCGTCCGCAACCGGCCCGAACTGGTGCTGGACGCCGACGGCCTGGAGCACGTCCAGCTCGGCCGCATCGCCTGGAGCGAGATCGCCGCCGTGGGGATCCGCAGCATGACCGTCCGCGGCAGCACCCAGCGGATGATCGCGGTCGTGCTGCACGACCCGGCGGCCTACCTGGCCCGCGCGCCCCGGCTCGTCCGGGCGAGCGCCGGCCTCAACCGCTCCCTCGGGTACGGACCCGCGAACATCGCCGCCAACACCATCCCCGTCCCGCTCGAAGAGGTCCTCGCGGCGATGCACCGCCACCACCCGCGGCTCGGCGCCGACGCGGGATAATCCCGTCGATGAGCACTTCGTGGAGCGCGTTCGGCGGCGACCTGCACCTCGACCTCACCGGGCGGCGCGCCGCCGGGACCGGGCTGCGGGCCGCCCTGGAGGACGCGCTGCGCGAGGCCGTCCAGGACGGGCGGCTCGCCCCCGGCACCCGGCTGCCGTCCTCACGCGCGCTCGGGGAGGACCTCGGGATCGCCCGCAACACCGTCGTGGAGGCGTACGGGCAGCTCACCGGCGAGGGCTGGCTCACCTCCCGGCAGGGCTCCGGCACCACCGTCGCGGAGCGCGCGGCACCCCGGCCGCCGGCGCCCAGGGCCACCCCGCCGGTGCGGGAACGCCCGGCCGCGCGCCACGACCTGATGTCCGGCCGGCCCGACCTGTCGCTCTTCCCGCGCACCGCCTGGCTCGCCGCCGCCCGCCGGGCGCTGGCCACCGCCCCGCACGAGGTCCTCGGGTACGGCTCGCCGCTCGGGCGCCCCGAGCTGCGGGAGGCGCTGACCCACTACCTGGCGCGCGTGCGCGGGGTCCGCACCGACCCGGACCGCCTGCTGGTGTGCAGCGGCGTGACGCAGGGCCTGGGGCTGCTCTGCGCGGCCCTGCGGGACCGCGGGGCCGGCGCCCTCGCCGTCGAGGAGTACGGCCTGCCGCCGCAGCTCGCCGTCGCCCGGGCGGCCGGGCTCGCGACCGTACCGCTCCCGCTGGACGACGCGGGCGCCCGGGTGGAGCTGCTCGACGACCGGGTCGGGGGCGTCCTGCTCACCCCCGCCCACCAGTTCCCCACCGGCGCGCCGCTGGCCGCCGACCGGCGGGCGGCGGCGGTGCGGTGGGCGCGCGAGCACGACGGGTACGTCGTCGAGGACGACTACGACGGCGAGTTCCGCTACGACCGGCAGCCGCTCGGCGCGATGCAGGCGCTCGACCCCGAGCGCGTGGTGTACGCCGGGACGGCCGCCAAGAGCCTCGCCCCGGGCCTGCGGCTCGCGTGGCTCGCCCTGCCGGACGCGCTCGTCGAACCGGTGGCCCGGCTGAAGCAGCTCGCCGACATCATGTCGCCGGTGCTCGACCAGCTGACGCTCGCCGAACTGATCGCCTCCGGGACGTACGACCGGCACGTGCGGCGCTGCCGGCTGCACTACCGGCGGCGCCGCGACCGGCTCGTGGCCGCCCTGGCCGAACACGCCCCGCACGTCCGCGTCACCGGCATCGCGGCGGGACTGCACGCGGTGCTGCGACTGCCGGCGGACGGACCGTCGGAGGCCGAGCTCCTGGCGCGGGCGGCGGCCGCCGGGGTGTCGCTCAACGGGCTCTCGTGGCACCGGGCGGACGGGGGCGTCGCGAGCGGGCCGCCGTCGCTGGTGATCGGGTACGGGACTCCTGCGGAGCACGCGTTTCCGGCTGCGCTGTCGGCGCTGTGCACGTTGCTGCGCGGCAGGTGAGTGCAGGGTGCTGCGCGGCGGCTGGGTGCGGCTCCGCGCCTTCCGTTTCGCGCAGTTCCCCGCGCCCCTTTCGGGGCCCAGGGAACGAGAGAGAGGGGATTGAGGAGGATGGCTAGGGGACAGGGACGCGGGGATCGGAGCGGCTGTCCCATGTCTCAACTACTTGTTGCGGCCGCCGAGTTCGAACAGCAGCATGATGAAGCCGGCGAAGGCGTGGATGCCCGCGGTGTAGATGACCAGGCGGACGGCGACGCGGCGGTTGGCCCACTTGCCGGCGTCGATGGTCTTGGGGGCCTCGGGCGTCGAGGTGTGGGTGGTCGGGTCAGCGGCCATGGTTGCCTCCTCAGTGCGGTGCGGCAGGGCCGCCGCCGAGGCAGAGTTCGCCACCGGGGCTCTGCAGCAGGGTGTGGACGAAGAGCAGCTCGACCCCGTGCGCCGACTCGGCGGCGATGCAGTGCGGGGTGAGCGAGTCGAAGTGGGCGGAGTCGCCGACGGCCAGGTGGTGGACGCGGTCGCCGAGGGTCAGCCGCAGGGCGCCCTGGAGGACGTACAGCCACTCCTCGCCCGGGTGGA
Source organism: Kitasatospora sp. NPDC057936 (assembly GCF_042887525.1). Lineage (NCBI taxonomy): Bacteria > Bacillati > Actinomycetota > Actinomycetes > Kitasatosporales > Streptomycetaceae > Kitasatospora > Kitasatospora sp. NPDC057936. The sequence continues at coordinate 176,157 of NZ_JBHVPD010000005.1, read as the reverse complement.
CCCGGACGACGGCGTCCTGCACGCCCGGCGGCACGTGGACCCGCAGGGCCTGCATGGCCCGGCCGGGGGCGCCGGCCCGCCGGTAGCCCCAGCCGCCGGCCCGGCCGGGCTCGATGACGCCGCCGCGGACCACCGGGTCGGGTTCGGTCATCGCCTCGCCCAGCAGCCCGGAGACGGACGTGCCGTAGGCGCGGGCGAGGCCGAGCAGGACGGGCAGCGACGGCTGGCGCCGGCCGGTCTCCAGCCGGGACAGATAGGCTGGGGACAGTCCGACCCGGGCGGCCGCCACCTCCAGCGTGAGGCGGCTGCTGTGCCGGTGCTCGCGGAGCCTGGCGGCGAGGCCGGCGACCTCCTGGTCGTCGAGCTGCTCGCCTGCGGCGGGGGCGCCGGTGGGGCTGGTGGTCATGTGACCAGTGGACACCTCGCGTGCCGCACGGGCAAGAAATTTGCCCCTCAGGCAAATCCGCGCGGAGGGCTCAGGGCCGCGGGATGTTGCGCAGGTTGCTCCGGGCCAGGTCGATCATGCGTCCCACCCCGCCGGAGAGCACCGTGCGGCCCGCCGCCAGGGCGAAGCCCTTCAGCTGGGCGGCCGTGATGTGCGGCGGGATGGACAGCGCGTTCGGGTCGGTGACCACGTCGACCAGCGCGGGCCCGGGCCGCTCCAGTGCCTCGGCCAGCACCTCCCGCACCCGGGCCGGCTCGGTCACCCGTTTCGCCGGGATGCCCATCGCCCGCGCGATCCCGGCGTAGTCCACGTCGCCGTTGTCGATCTGCCACTCGGGATAGCCGGAGACGAGCATCTCCAGCTTGATCATGCCGAGCGCGCCGTTGTTGAAGACCACGGTCTTCACCGGCAGCCGGTGCTTGGCCACCGTGAGCAGCTCGCCGAGCAGCATGCCGAGCCCGCCGTCGCCCGCCATCGCGATCACCTGCCGCCCGGGGCAGGCGAGTTGGGCGCCGATCGCGTGCGGCAGGGCGTTGGCCATCGAGCCGTGCAGGAAGGAGCCGATCACCCGGCGGCGGCCGTTCGGCTGGAGGTAGCGGGCGGCCCAGACGTTGTTCATGCCGGTGTCCACGGTGAACACCGCGTCGTGGGCGGCCACGTCGTCGAGCACCGAGGCGACGTACTCGGGGTGGATCGGCAGGTGCGACTCGATGTCCCGGGTGTAGGCGCCGACGACGTCCTCCAGCGCCTTGCAGTGCTTGCGCAGCATCTCGTCCAGGAACGACCGGTCCGGCTTCGGCTCCAGCAGCGGCAGGACGGCCCGCAGGGTCGCGGCGACGTCCCCGTGGACGGCCAGCTCCAGGACCGTCCGGCGGCCCAGCCGGGTGGCGTCGTGGTCGACCTGGACGGTGCGGGCCTGCGGGAGGAACGAGTCGTACGGGAAGTCGGTGCCGAGCAGCACCACCAGGTCCGCGCTGTGCAGGGCCTCGTGGCAGGCGCCGTAGCCGAGCAGGCCGCTCATCCCGACGTCGTACGGGTTGTCGTGCTGGATCCACTCCTTGCCGCGCAGCGAGTGGCCCACCGGCGCGTTCAGGGCCTCCGCCACGGCCAGCACCTCGGCGTGCGCGTCCCGGACGCCGGCGCCGCAGAACAGGGTCACCCGGCGGGCCGGGTTGAGCAGTTCGGCGAGCGCCCGCACCTGCGCCCAGGGCGGGGCGGCGACGGCCTGCTCGGTCAGGAAGTGGCCGCTGCCGGTCGGGCCGGCGGCGGGCAGCGCGGCGACGTCCCCGGGGAAGGCGAGGACGGAGACGCCGCGGGCGCCGAGCGCGTGCTGGATCGCGATCCGCAGCAGGCGGGGCAGCTGGGCGGGGGTCGAGAGCATCTCGCACCAGCTGCTGCAGTCGGTGAACACCCGCTCGGGGTGGGTCTCCTGGAAGAACCCGGTGCCGATCTGCCCGGACGGGATGTGGGAGGCCAGCGCGAGGACGGGCAGGCCGCTGCGCTGGGCGTCGTACAGGCCCTGCACGAGGTGGGTGTTGCCGGGGCCGCAGGAGCCGGCGCAGACCGCGAGCCGGCCGCTGAGCTCGGCCTCGGCGGCCGCGGCGAACGCACCGGCCTCCTCGTTGCGGACGTGCACCCAGCCGATGCCCTCCGCGCGGCGGATGGCGTCGACGACCGGGTTGAGGCTGTCGCCGACGACGCCGTAGACCCGCTCCACGCCGGCCTGCCGGAGCACTTCCACCATCTGTTCGGCCACGCTCGCCACGGGGTCTCCTCGATCGGCTGCCGGATGACGCGGGACACCTGCACCCTCCGGGGAGGGGGGTGCAGGTGCACGGCGGGGAGGCCGAACGGGTGAACGGGCGGAGGCCCGGAAGTCGGGCCGCCGCTACTCCGCCGCCAGGTGGTCGGGGTTCTGGCCGCCGACCTTGCCCGCCGCGAGACCGGCCTGGGGCTGGCGGCGGGCGGGTTCGCGGCCGGGGGGCTGGGCGCAGCGCTCCTGGGCGGGCGGGGCGGTGGTCGGGAGGGTGACCGGCTCCCCGGCTTTCAGCTGGACCGTCTCGCCGTCGTGCCGGAGGTGGATCACCTCGCCCCGGCGCAGCGTGTAGGTCGTCCCGTCGTGGGTGATCTCGACGCCGAGCAGCATGCCGCGGACCATCAGCGAGAAGCCGAGCTTGGTGAGCCCGGCGGGCAGCCGGGGCCGGAAGGAGAGCGTCTCGCCGTGGTCGCGCAGGCCGCCGAGGCCGGCCACGAGGGCGATGCAGGCCCCGGCGAGGGAGGCCATGTGGAGGCCGTCGCGGGTGTTGCCGCCGAGGTCGTGGAGGTCCATGAGGGCGGCTTCGGCGGTGTAGTCGTACGCGAGGTCGAGCTGGCCGACCTCGGCGGCGATGACCGCCTGGGTGCAGGCGGAGAGGGAGGAGTCGCGGACGGTGAGGCGCTCGTAGTAGGCGAAGTTGCGGGCCTTCTGCTCGTCGGTGAAGGCGTCGCCGCGGACCTGCATGGCGAGCACGAGGTCGGCCTGTTTGACGACCTGCTTCCGGTAGAGGTCGAAGTACGGGTAGTGCAGCAGCAGCGGGTACTTCTCGGGCGGGGTGCGCTCGAAGTCCCAGACCTGGTGGTGGGTGAAGCCGTCGGCCTGGGGGTGGACGCCGAGGCTCTCGTCGTAGGGGACGTACATCGCGGCGGCGGCGTCGCGCCAGGCGGCGGTCTCCTCGGTGTCGACGCCGAGGTCGGCGGCCTCGCGGGGGTGGCGGCCGGCGGCCTCGGCGGCGGCGCGCAGGTTCGTCTGCGCCATGAGGTTGGTGTAGACGTTGTTGTCGGCGACGGCGCTGTACTCGTCGGGGCCGGTGACGCCCTCGATGCGGAACTTGCCGGCGGCGTCGTGGTGGCCGAGCGAGCGCCACATCCGGGCGGTCTCGACGAGGAGTGCGAGCCCGTACTCGCGCTCGAACTCGACGTCGGCGGTGGCCCGGACGTAGCGGGCGACGGCGGCGGCGATGTCGGCGCCGATGTGGAAGGCGGCGGTGCCGGCCGGCCAGTAGCCGGAGCACTCCTCGCCGCGGATCGTCCGCCAGGGGAACACCGCTCCGGCCAGGCCGAGTTGGGCCGCTCGCTCGCGGGCGAGCGGGAGGGTGGTGTGCCGCCAGCGCAGGGCCTGGTTGACGGCGGCGGGCAGGCAGTAGGTGAGGACCGGCAGGACGAAGGTCTCGGTGTCCCAGAAGCTGTGGCCGTCGTAGCCGGGGCCGGTCAGCCCCTTGGCGGGGATGGCGCGCTCCTCGCTGCGGGCGCCGGCCTGGAGGACGTGGAAGACGGCGAACCGGACGGCCTGCTGGAGTTCGACGTCGCCCTCGATCTCGATGTCGCTGGTCTTCCAGAACTCCCGCAGGTAGTCGGCCTGTTCGGCGACGAGGCCGTCCCAGCCGGTGTACCGGGCGGCGGTCAGCGCGGCCTCGACCTGGTCGCGGACGGCGGGCAGCGAGCGGGTCGCGGACCAGCCGTAGGACATGAACTTGACCAGCCGCAGGCGCTGTCCGGGGGCGAGGACGGTGGTGACGCTGATCCGGCACTGGTCGGCGCCGGCCTCGGCCACGGTGTCGAGCCGCTCCGGGCCCTCGATGACGTGGTCCATGCCGGCCGCGACCCGGATGCCGCTGTAACGGGTGCGGTGCACCAGGACGGCCTTCGTCCCGTCGGCGTGGTGGGCCTCGGGCTGGAGGGGCGCCTCCAGGACGGCGGCGGCGCGCGGGTCGCCCTCGGGGCCGCCGGGGAGCTGCTCGTTGGCGACGAGCTCGGACTGGAGCACGATCCGCACCGGGCCGTCGACCGCCTCGACGGAGTACTCGACGGCGGCGATGGCGCGCTGGGTGAGCGAGACGAGCCTGGTCGAGCGGACCCGGATCGTGCGGCCGGCCGGGGAGGTCCACTCGGCCTCGCGGTGCAGCAGGCCGTCGCGGAAGTCCAGCCAGCGCCGGTGGCCGAGGAGTTCGCCGTAGCGCAGGTCGAAGGGCTCGTCGTCGACGAGCAGCCGGATGATCTTGCCGTTGGTCACGTTGATGACGCTCTGGCTGGACTCCGGGTAGCCGTAGCCGCCCTCGCCGTAGGGCAGCGGGCGCAGTTCGAAGACGCCGTTGAGGTAGGTGCCGGGCAGGCCGTGCGGCTCGCCCTCGTCGAGGTTGGCGCGCAGGCCGATGTGGCCGTTGGAGAGCGCGAACACGGACTCGGCACGGGCCAGCGCGGCCGGGTCGAGGCCGTGTTCGGAAACCTGCCACGGGTCGACGACGAAGGTGTCGGACGCGGTCATGCCTGCTCCCCCAGCAGTTCGGAGAGGTCGTCGACGACCACGGTGGCGCCGTCCCGGCGCAGTTCGGCGGCCTGGCCGGTGCGGTTGACGCCGACCACCGCGCCGAAGCCGCCGGCCCGGCCGGAGGCGACACCGGCGAGGGCGTCCTCGAAGACGGCGGCGTGCGCGGGTTCGACGCCGAGGACCTTGGCCGCGTGCAGGTAGGTGTCGGGGGCCGGCTTTCCGGGCAGGCCCTCGCGCTTGGCGACGATCCCGTCCACGACCACGTCGAACAGGTCCTCGATGCCCGCGGCCCTGAGCACGTCCCGGCAGTTCGCGCTGGAGGAGACCACGGCGCTGGGCAGCCCGAGCGCGCGCAGCCGTCGCACGTAGGCCACCGAGCCGTCGTACGGCTGGACGCCCTGCTCGCGGATCATGCGCAGGACGGTGTCGTTCTTGGCGAGGCTGATGCCGTGCACGGTGGGGGCGTTCGGCGGGTCGTCGTCGGTGCCCTCGGGCAGGTCGAAGCCCCGGCTCCGCAGGAAGGCGCGGGTGCCGTCGAGGCGTGGGCGACCGTCGACGTAGGTGTCGTAGTCGGTGACGGCGTCGAAGGGGACGAACTGCCCGCCGGTGCGGGCTGCTTCGGCGCGCAGGAAGGTGTCGAAGGTGTCCTTCCAGGCCGCGGCGTGCACCACGGCGGTCTGGGTGAGCACCCCGTCGAGGTCGAAGAGGAAGGCGCGGATGTCGTCCGGTAGGCCCAGCATGGGTGCAGTCTTACCCGGGATGGCCCGTGATGCCGGGGAAGCCGCCGATTTCCCGGCGGCGCGTCGCGGGACGGGTGGCGGCATCGGGGCCTCCCGTGGGCTTGGGGGGCGGGGCGGGGCGGGGGCGGGTTCGGGGTACAGGACAACGATCGGCCCGCGGCGGCGATCCCGCCACCGGGCGGGGGCTCGGGCGGGGCTCGGCGGGCTCAGGTGGGGCTCGGGCGGGGCTCAGGCGGGGTCGTGGCGCCGGGCGGTGACGAAGTAGGGCTGGACCTTGCCGCTCTGCGCGTAGTCCTTGAGCCGGACGACCAGTTCCGCCCAGGTGCCGGCCACCATCGGGACGCCGTCCTCGCTGCCGGGCTGCCAGCCGCCGTGGCGGAACAGCAGCCGGGTGCGGTCGGGGGCGTCGGGCTGTTCGGCGAGGTCCCAGGTGATCCAGGTGCCGGCCCAGTGCGGCGGGAAGGCGCCGGTGTTCGCCCACACGACGCGGTCGAGGTCGGCGCGCTCGCGGCGCAGCCGGAAGGGCTCGGGGACGTCGGGGAAGTCGAAGAGCAGGATGTCGTCGTCGCGGTCGACGGCGGTGGTCCACCAGCTGGTGAGGCCGTCGTGGGTGTTGAGGGCGGCGAGGACGACGTCCCGGGGGGCGGCGATGTCGATCTGCAGGGCGATCTCGGGCATGGGATCCGCCTTTCGTGGCCCGCGGTCCCCCTCAGCCACCATGGCACGACCCCGGGACGGACGCGCCCCGGAGTCGTGCGATGCGGTGTACGGGTGCGGTCAGCCGCCGCTGCCGTAGGTGGTGTTCGCGCAGATGTCGTCGTCCGCGGAGCGGGCGTCGTTGGTGACGGTGGTGGGCAGCGGGGCCGGGGTGCCGGGGGTGCCGGCCGCGGGCGTGCCGCCGGGGGCGGCGGCGCCGTTGGCGGCGGCGAAGTCCTGGCCGACGATCACCGAGATGCCCCGCGAGCTGCTGGGCTCCAGGCTGGCGCCGGGGAACAGCGCGGCGACCTTCTCGGCGTTCGCCTTCTGGCTGGCGCTGTACTCGATCGTGGTGGTCTTGTACTTCGTGCTGGCCGCCTGGCCCGCCGTGGTGGCGGAGAACTTGGCGGCCTTGAGCTGCTCGGTCGCCTTGCCGGCCAGGCCGTTGGCGATCGTGCCGTTGTAGACGGCCACCTTCACGGACTCGTTGGAGGCGTCGCCGGCCGGGGCGGTCGAGGTCGGTGCGGCGGGCTGCGGCGAGCTCGGGGCGGCGGGGGCGCCGTCCTGCTGGCCGGTGGCGTTCTGGCCGTCGATGGTGTGGTCGGCCTTGAGGGTGTCCCAGAGCTTCTGGACGTCCGGCTGGACCAGGTCGATGTTGGCGTCCTGGGTGCGGTAGCGCCAGGGGGCCGTCACGAACTTGAGGTTGTGCATGTCGATGTTCTTCAGCGACAGGCCGAAGGACAGCAGCTTGTCGGCGGAGCTCAGCCCGGGGTCGACGGTCAGCGACTTGGTGGCGGCGTCGGCCAGCGGCAGCAGGTTGGTGGGGCTCAGCCCCTCCGACTTGATCTTGTTGGCGAGCGAGCTCATGAAGGCCTGCTGGCGCTTCATCCGGCCGATGTCGGAGCCGTCGCCGATGCCGTGCCGCAGCCGGACGTAGTCGAGCGCCTTCTGCCCGTCGACGGTCTGCTTGCCCTGCGGGAGGACGAGCTCGCCCTTCTTGTGCAGGTTGGGGTTGATGTCGCCCTCGTAGATGGCCTTGGGCAGGCACACGTCGACGCCGCCGACGGCCTTGGTCATCGAGGAGAAGCCGTTGAAGTCGACGACCATGGTGTGGTCGACCCGGATGCCGGTGAGCTTCTCGATCGTGTTCTGGGTGCAGGCGGGGTTGCCGGCGTCGCTGCCGCCGACCGAGAACGCCGCGTTGAACAGGTCGTTCCCGGCCTTGGTCCACTTGCCGTTGGGCAGCTTGCAGGACGGGATCTGGACGATCGCGTTGCGCGGGATCGAGATGCCGACGGCGTGCTTGTGGTCGGCGTAGACGTGCAGCAGGATCGTCGTGTCCGAGCGGGCGCCGCCGTCCTCGCCGCCGCCGAGGTCGGAGTTGGAGCCGCCGCGGCTGTCGGAGCCGATGAGCAGCACGTTGACCGGCTTGTTGCCGTCCGCGTCGGCCTGGGCCTCCGGCGGGCGGTCGGTGGCTATCGCGTCCGCGTCGAAGGACTTGATGTTGGCGTTCAGCTTGAAGTAGATCGCGCCGCCGGTGCCGGCGAGCAGCACCAGGACGCCCGCCGCCGACCAGGCGACGATCTTCTTCACGTTCTTCTTCGGCTTCCGGCTGTTGCGGGCCGCCGCGCGGCCGCCGCCGCCCGCGGACGGGGCGCCCTTGCCGCCCTTGCCCTGTGCGGCCCGGCGGGCCTCGGCCCGTCCGCCGGCGCGCGGCTGCGGGACGGCGCTGTCGCCGTCCGTGGTGGCCGCGTCGGGCGCGTCCTCGCCACGAGCCGGGCTCTCGCCCCGTTTGCCTGCCATCCGCGTACCTTTCACCGCCGGAAGCGCTGCCCGTGATGATCGGGCACACCGTACTCTGGGAGACGGTCGGGACCGCACCCGGGTTGCACAATACGAAGGCCATATAAGAACTACGGCCATCACCGGAGAATACAAGCCGGTCGATCGCGCACCGTGTGACCAAGGTCTCCGGGACAGGCGGCGCAGCGCGGGCGGGAGCCCGGCCCGCCGTGCGCGAACCGGGATCCCGGGAGGTGGGGCGGTGTCTCAGCTCTCGATCACGCGGCGGAACAGCACGGTGTCGAAGACGTCCTCCATGCGCACCGCGCGGCCCCCGCGCAGGGTCCAGGAGTGGATGAACGGCAGCGTCACGGTCGTGCCGCGCTTCGACGTGACCTCGCGCACACCGAAGACCACGACGCGGTCCCCGGCGGCCACGAACTCCTGTGGTCGCAGGCGCATTCCGCCGAGCACGGAGGGCACCTTCGCGAGGAACTCGCGCACGCCCGCGTGGCCGTGCTTGGTGCCGCCGAGGCCGTACTCGGCCATGCCGTCGGGGTGCACCCACTCGACGCGCGGGTCGAGGGTGTCCAGCAGCGCGGCGACGTCGCGGTCGTGGAAGGCCCGGTAGGCGCGCTCGATCAGGGCGCGGCTGCCGGTGGCGGCGGCATCGGCGGTGAGAGCGATGTCGGTCGGAACGGTGTCGGTGAGAACGGTGTCGGTCATGTCGGTCAGCGTCCCTTCGTCATGCTCTCGCCGCCCACGCGGCGGCCGTCCAGGTACTGCGGGTACATCACGCGCAGGGTGCGTTCGATGCCGTCGCGCCAGTCGACGGTGCACGGGCCGGTCAGCTTCCGGCGCAGCGTGGGATCGAACCGGTACGTCTCGCGGGTCACCTCGCTCGGGACGAGGTCCGCCGTCACACCGGTGAGCCGCTCGATGTGGCGGATGCAGTCGGTGACGCCGACGGACTGGTCGCCGCCCCAGTTGACGACGGTGGCCGGGGTGGCGGCGGCCGCCCAGAGGCGGGGCACCTGCGCCACCAGGTCGTCGGTGTGCAGGAGGGAGCACCAGTTCTGGCCCTCCAGCGGCACCTGGATCGGCTGTCCGGCCAGCATCGCCTTGAAGTACAGCATCGGCACGCCGCCGTAACTGCCGGGCCCGTAGGCGATGTTGAGCCGGGCGATGGTGGTGGGCAGGTCGAGCACCCGGGCGAAGGCGCGCACCGCGCCCTCGGTGGCGAGCTTGCCCATCGGGTAGGCGGGCAGCCAGTCGGCGGAGCCGTCCACCGGGTCGTCCTCGGTGTAGGCGTGGTCGAGGGTCCGGCGCTTGTAGAGCGCGCCGGTGGAGACGAACAGGAACGCCTCGGCGGTGCGGCAGTGCTCCATCAGGCGGCCGGTGGCGACGGCGTTGATCTCGGCGGTGGCGTTGAAGTCGCCGTCCTCGCCGCGGTGGACGGCGGAGTGCAGGACGTGGGTGAAGTCCCGCGGCAGTCCGGCGAGCGCCCGCTCGGAGCCGTCGGCCATGTCCCAGTGCCGGGTGCGGATGCCCCGGTCGGCCAGTGCCCGTTCGACGCCCGGCGTGCCGAACCGGCCGATGCACCAGACCTCGGCGTGTTCGGCGAGCGCCTCGGCGACCGGCCGGGCGACCTGCCCGGTGCCGCCGGTGATCAGGATCTTCTTCCCCCGCATGGTGCTGCTGTGCTCCTTCGTCATCGGTGCGCGGCCCGCCGGCGGGCCAGTTCGTCGGCCCCGGCGAGCGCGTGGTCCAGTTCGCGGCGCAGGACCGCCTGGAAGGCGGCCACGTGGCGCGGGCCCATCAGGGTGTAGTGCTCGCCCGGCACCTCCACGTACCGGTTCTCCTCGCGGGCGTGCTCGTCCCAGCGCCGCAGCTCGTTGTCGAGCCACTCCTGGCGGGTACCGCGCAGCGGGAGCGCGTGGAACACCGTCATCGAGCGGACGGCGCCGCTCGGCCGGTACTCCCGGCCCAGGCCGGTGAGGGTGTCGGCGATCTCCGCCCAGGCCGCGAACCGGTCGGCGTCCAGGTCGAGTTCGGCCAGCCGGTGCGGCGGGGCGAGGGCGACCAGCCGGGCGGCCTGCTCCTCGCGCGGCAGGTGCCGCAGCGCGTCGGGGAGGTCGACGGACTGCTTCTTGTCGATCAGTTCCAGGAAGAGCGCCAGGTGGGCGGCCGTCTCGGCGTACCCCAGCTCCTCCATGCGGTACTTGATGTGCGGCGGCAGGTTGAAGCTGCCGACGAAGTCGACCCGCTCGCCCCGCGCCTCCAGGACCTTGGCGATCTCGAAGGCGACGGCGGCGCCGTAGGAGTACCCGGCCACCGCGTACGGGCCCTCGGGCTGCTCGGCGCGGATCGCGTCCACGTAGGCGTCGACCATCTCCTCGAAGGAGACGAAGGGCTTCTCGCCGTCGTTGAAGCCGCGGGCGCGCAGCGCGTGGAACGGGCGGTCGCCGACGAAGTACCGGGCGAGGTTGACGAAGACCAGCACCTCGCCGACGCCGGGGTGGACGCAGAACAGCGGGGTCTTGTCGCCGCCGGTCTGCATCGGCACCAGCGGGTCGTACGGCCGGGCGGCGCCCGGGGCGGCGGCGGGCTCGGCGAGGCGGGCGGCCAGGGCGCGGACGGTCGGCGCGGTGAGCACCGTGATGACCTCCAGGCCGGTGACGCCGAGCCGCTCGGCCACCCTGGCGCGCAGCCGCAGGATGTCGAGCGAGGTGCCGCCGAGGTCGAAGAAGCCCGCGGTGGCGCTGATCGCGGCCGGGTCGCAGTCGAACAGCTCGGCGTAGATCGCGGCGAGGGCGAGCTCGACCGGGCCCTCGGGCGCGGTGTACCCGCCGAGCATGCGCGTCGTCAGGTCAAAGACGGCGGACTGCTGCCCGGCGTACGCCCCCTCCTCCAGGCGGCGGCGCATCAGGGCGCGCTGGATCTTGCCGAGGCTGGTCTTGGGGAACGCCTCGGCGGGCAGGGGCAGGACCAGGGCCGGCCGGAAGCCCCAGTGCGTGACGACGGTCGCGCGGACGGCGGTGAGCACCCGGTGCAGGGCGGTCTCGTCGCCCTCCGGCAGGTCGGGGTGGAAGGCGATCACCAGCTGCTCGGTGTCGCTGCCCGCCGGGCGGGTCGGGAAGGCGGCGACGTAGGAGCGGGCGACGCCGTCGAGCTGTTCGAGGGCGGCCTCGACGTCGTGGCTGAAGTACGTGACGCCGTTGACGATGACGCTGTCCTTGCTGCGTCCGACGAGGGTGAGCCGGCCGCCGTCGATCCGGCCGAGGTCGCCGCTGCGGAACCAGCCGTCGGCGGTGAAGGCCCCGGCGGTGGCCGCCGGGTCGCGGAAGTAGCCGCCGGTGATCATCGGGCCGGTCAGCTGGAGCTCGCCGACCGCGCCCTCGGGCAGCGGGCGGTCGTCCGGGCCGGCGATGCGGACGGACAGGCCGGGGACGGGGGTGCCCAGGTTGGCGAACTCGGCGCCGCGGTCGGTGGCCGGGAAGCCGTGGCGGGAGTAGACGCTGCCGGCACAGGTCTCGGTCATGCCGAAGGCGGGCCACAGGGCGTCCCCGGCCAGGCCGTACGGCGCGAGCCTCTCCAGAAACGTTTCTCCGGTGCTGACCAGGACGGCCTCGCCGCCGCTGATGATCTGCCGGACCCGGCTCAGGTCGAGCCGCTCGTCCCCGGCGTCCAGCCGGTCGGCGGCGGCGGAGACCAGGCCGAGGAGGAAGTTCGGCGCGAAGGTCATCGTCACGCCGTGCCGGGACAGCAGCCGCGGGAACTCCAGCGGGTCGGCGAGCACCGCGGCGGGGGCGACGTGCAGCTGGCGGGCGCCGACGGACAGCGGCAGCAGGTGGCACTCCAGCAGCGCGGCGACGTGGTCGAAGGAGACCCAGTTCAGCGTGACGTCGGCGGCGTCCAGCCGGTGCGCGGCGTTCTTGGCCGCCATCGAGGCCAGCAGGTTGGCGTGGCTGAGCATGACGGCCTTGGAGTTGCTGGTGGACCCGGAGGTCAGCATCAGCACGGCGGTGTCCCCGGGGGCGGCACGGTGCAGCTCCGCGGCGGGCTCGCCGGACAACTCCTCCAGGACGGCGAGCGGGCGGTCCCGGTCGGGCGGGAGGGCGGCGGCCAGGCCGGCGGTGGTGACCGTCAGCGGACCGTCCAGCAGGGCGTCGACGTGGCCGAGCCGGGCGGCCCACCGCTCCGGGTCGGCGGCGGCCGGCGCGGCCAGCGGGCACGGGACGAAGCCGCCGAGCACGGCGCCCCAGAACGCGGGCAGGAAGTCCTCGGCGCGCTCCAGGATCAGCACCACCCGGTCGCCGGGGCGCAGACCGCGGGCCCGCAGGCCGGTCAGGACGCGCCGGGCGGCGTCGAGCAGGGCCGGGTAGCTCTGATCGGTCGGACCGGCGCCGGCGGCGCCGGGGCCGTGGCCGAGGCCCGTCGCCGGATGCCGCTCGGCGACGTCCAGCAGCAGGTCGGTGAGGTTGGTGGGACGTGTCACGGGCCGTCTGTCTCCTGGCTTCGGGGCGCGCCGGGGCAGCCCGCCTGGCACGCCGAACAGGGGTGAGGACCACAGGGGTGCGGATGTCCGCAGCGTGGCGCGACCGGACGGTTCAGCGCGGGGACGCAGGCGACGGCACCGCCCGCCACCGCGCCGTCGCGCCGGTGGCCGGCCGGGCCGGCAAAGTTATGGGCCGAAAAGTCCCCGTCTGACGTATGGTCACGCCGCTTACCGTAAGGTCGGACCAGTCCAGGCCGGCCGGGCGAGTTCAGGGTTGGCCGGAAGGGGACAGGGCCGCGACCGGCGGTGAGGGGCGGGCTACTTCTCGTGAGGAAAACGGAATGCCGACCGCTCCTTTCCGGTGCCCGAGTGCAGGTTGATGCCAGGGCGGCTGGAGATTCGCCAGGTCGGTGGTGGGAAAATCCCGGCCTGATATATGCCCGTCGCGATGTCGTTCGCGATGTCGTTCGCGATGCCGTTCGCGATGTCCTTCGAGCCCACCCCGCGACGCACCCGCCGAGTGCGGGCTCAAAGGCCCTTGACCTGCGGTTTTGAGCAAAGGTTGACTGGCTTCGAACAGCCGAACTACTGTCAGTCGCAGGTGGTCTGATCAGGTGTCATCTGACATGTTCTTGATTAAACAGTTGAACGTCGAATGAACGGAAAGACCACCACCGTAAGGGGGGACGCAAGTGACCAGTGCAGCCGGTTCGCCGAACGGCCCTGGCCAGGAGGAATCGACGCCGGGCGATCACGCCGCGCACGTCGAAAAGACCCTGCTCCAGGCGCGGGCACTGATCGAATCCACCGTCTCGCTCTACCGGCAGCGCCCCGACCAGGGCCCCCCCGCCCCGCACACCGATGTCACCGCCCTCGGCGAGGCCGTCGAACAGCTCGTGCACGGCGCCCGGCACTCGGTCTGCGTCGCCGTCACCGGCACCGGGCCCTTCGAGCAGATCGCCCGCGACGCCCTGACCACCATGCGCCCCGGCACCGTCGTCCGGGTCCTCTGCGCCCCCGGCGTCGCCGACTGCGCCCTGGCCAAGCTCGCCCACGCGCCCGGCGCCCGCTTCGAGATCCGCGTCTCCGAGGCCGACCTGCGCGACATCGTCATCTCCGACGGCGCCGCCGCCCTCGTCCGCGCCTCCGCCGGCAACGCCAAGGGCCAGGCCACGCTGGTCAACGACCGGGCCGCGGTCCGCGCCCTGGAGCTGCTCTTCGCCGGCGCCTGGTCGCTCGGCCGCAAGCTCGACGACCACCTCGCGCTCAGCCCCCGCCTGCTCGGCGACCTCACCCGCAGCATCCTGGAGCGGCTGCGCAGCGGCTACACCGACGAGGCGGCCGCCCGCGACCTCAGCATGTCCCTGCGCACCTACCGGCGCCACGTCGCCGAGATCATGCGCGAACTCGGTGCCAGCTCCCGCTTCCAGGCCGGCGTGCGCGCGGTCGAGCTGGGCCTGCTCCACGAGTGACAGCCTGTCTTCGGCGCCCCTGCGGGCCCTGCGGGACAGGGCCGGGCGCCGTCCCCGACCACACGGGGAGGACCGCGGCCCACCAGCCGCGGCGCAGTGAGTAACACCAACGGGGAAACTGGTGAGTACGACGTGCCCATCGAGGCAGAGGACGAACTGGAAAGAGCACTCCTGGAAGTGCGGTCGCTGATCGAGTCGACGGTGGCCATCCACCGCGACCGCAGCCACCGGGCCCAGCAGATCGCCACGGTGGAGGGCGGCTACCGGGCGGTGCTCGACACCGCCGCCGCCCTCATCCGCAGCGCCGTGCGCAGCATCGACATCGTGCACGCGCGAATGCCCGGCGCCGAGGAACAGGAGCCCGGGCTCAGCGAGTTCGCCGAGCGAAGACTGATCTACGGCGCCGCCGAGACCATCTCCGTGCGGCTGCTGACGAACCCTTCGATGATCGACGAGGACTTCGTCCGCGAGCAGCTCGCCAAGGAGCGGCCGGTGGCGATCCGGGTGGCCCGGGTGCCCCCGCTCCAGGCGCTGCTGGTGGACGGCACGACCGCGCTGGTCGTCGCCGAGTCGGCCACCGGCGTCCGGGCCTCCGTCATCCGCGAGCCCAAGGTGGTCTTCACGCTGGGCTCGCTGTACGAGAGCGTGTGGCGCAACGCCGTCCCGGCCGGCGAGCGGATCGTCTTCGGCGACCGGGACCGGGCCGCGCTCGCCCAGCAGATCCTCGGCGCGCTGCGGGCCGGCGTCACCGACGAGGTCGCCGCCCGCGAACTCACCGTCTCGGTGCGCACCTACCGCCGGCACGTCGCCGAGATCATGGCGATGCTCGGCGCGCAGTCCCGCTTCCAGGCCGGCGTGCGCGCCGCCGAACTCGGCCTGCTGCGGCCCGCCCGGCCGGGGCCCGGCGGCGGCCCGGGCGCCTGAGGCCGCAACGTTCCACCGGGCGCCGGGCGAGTGGCAGCTTCCTGAAGGGTCTGTTGCCGCTCCCCCGGCGCCCTCGGTTGTATGGGCCGCGGAAAGGGGTCCGGGTACCGCACGCACCCGGAAATCCCCTTCCCGATGGCCTGCCGTACTCCCCCGAAACTGCCGGCCGTCGGCACGGGGACCCGCCCTCCGGAAAACCTCCGGCGGCGGGCCCCCGTACCCACCGGTGAATTCGGCGCGGAAGGCGGGTCAATGGACCAGAACCCGATCGGTCTGGTGTTCCCCGGCCAGGGGACGCAGAAAGCGGGAATGGGCGAGCCCTGGCGGGAAACCCCGTCCTGGGAAATCGTCACGGCAATCTCCGGGGTCACCGGGGAGGATCTCGCGGAACTGCTCCTGGACACTCCGGACGAACACCTGCGGCGCACCGACCTGGCGCAGCTCACCGTGTTCACGGTGGCCATGGTCGCGTACGCCGAGGCGGTGCGCCGCGGCGCGCTCGACGGGCCGGTGGCCGCCGTGGCCGGCCACAGCCTGGGCGAGTACGCCGCGCTCACCGCCGCCGGGGCGCTCACCCTGCCCGACGCCGCCGCGCTGGTGGCGGCCCGCGGCCGGGCCATGCGGGACGCCGCCGACGAGCGCCCCGGCACCATGGGCGTCCTGGTCGCCGCCCCGCTGGAGCAGGTCGCCGAACTCACCGACCGGATCCGGGCGCGGGGCGCCGAGGTGTGGGTCGCCAACGTCAACGCGCCCGGCCAGACCGTGGTCTCCGGCTCCGCCGAGGGCATCGAGCTGATCGGCGCCGAGGCGCCCTCGATCGGCGCCAAGATGATCCGGCTGTCCGTCGGCGGCGCCTTCCACAGCCCGTACATGGCGCCCGCCGCCGAACGGCTGCGGACCGCACTGAAGAACACCGCCTTCGCCCCGGCCCACCTGCCGGTCGTCGCCAACGCGGACGCCCGCGCGTACGCCGGCGACTGCGACTGGCCCGCCCTGGCCACCCGCCAGCTCACCTCGCCGGTGCTCTGGGAGCCCTCCGTGCGCACCCTCACCGGCGAGCTCGGCTGCCGCCGGCTGGTCGAGATCGGCCCCGGCAAGACCCTGGCCGGCCTGATCCGCCGGATCGCGCCGGAGACCGGGGTGGTGTCGCTGAACAGCCCGGCCGCGCTGGGCTGACCGGGGCCGGGAGGGGTCCGAGGACCGGCCCCAGCACCGAACCGGACAAGGAGAACCACCCCGATGACACAGGCCACCGAGAGCATCTGGCTGCGCCGGTACCCCACCGCGGCACCCCCGCGGCTGCGGCTGCTCTGCCTGCCGCACGCCGGCGGCTCGGCCGGCTTCTTCCACGGCTGGGGGCGCGCCTTCGGCGAGGACGTCGAAGTCCTCGCCGTGCGCTACCCCGGCCGCCAGGAGCGGATCGCCGAGGACCCGTGGACCCGCCTGGAGGACCTCGCCGACGCGATCACCGCCGAGCTCGCCCCCTGCCTCGACACCCCGCTCGCCCTGTTCGGCCACAGCATGGGCGCCACCGTCGGCTACGAGATCGCGCTGCGCCTCGCGCAGCGGCACGGCATCGCCCCGGCGCTGCTGGCCGTCTCCTGCCGCAAGGCCCCGCACCTGCTGACGCCGCGCACCGCCGCCTTCGGCAGCGACGACGACCTGCTCGCCGAGGTCGGCCGGATGGGCGGCACGGACGCCGCGCTGCTGGCCGACGAGGACCTGCGCGAGCTCGTCCTGCCCGCCATCCGCGCCGACTTCCGGGCCGTCGCCGGGTACGCGCCGCGGCCCGGCGTGCCGCTGCCCTGCCCGGTGGCCGGCTACGTCGGCGACGGCGACCCCGACGTCGCCCCCGACGAGGTCGCGGCCTGGGCCGGGATCGCCCCGGCCGGCTTCGACCTGACCGTCCTGCCGGGCGGCCACTTCTACCTGGTCGAGCAGCGCGAGGCGCTCGTCGCGGACCTCCGCGCACGGCTTTCCGCGACCGTCCGCCGCTGAATTCCCGGACGCCGGTGGCAGGTTGTTGCAGCCGCCGTTGTGGGCCCGGAAACCGGGCTCGCAGAATTCCATCCGCACGGTTATTCGATCCGGCGCGGCACCCCGCGCCGCATCCCGCACCACATCCGGCAATGCATTCCGCGCGGCCCGGGAACCGGGCCGGACAAAGGAGAAGACCATGACCACCGCCACCCGCGACGAGCGCCTCGAAACCATCAAGGAAATCGTCTGCGACATTCTGGAGATCGAGGAGGACGAGGTCACCGAGACCAGCCTCTTCAAGGAGGACCACGACGCCGACTCGCTCCGCGCGATCGAGATCCTCGCCGCCCTGGAGAAGGAGTTCGGCGTCGTGATCAACCAGAGCGAGCTGCCCCGCATGGTCAACCTCACGGGCGTCTACGAGGTCGTCTCGGAGCCGGCCGGCTGGTAGTCCCGACAACGCTGCGACGGATGGGGAGGGTCGCCATGACGGCGGCAGGAAACGGCACCGGGCACACCGGGCCGCAGCGGCACCGGGTGGTGCTCACCGGGCTCGGGGTGGTGTCCAGCATCGGCCTCGGCGTCCGGGAGTTCCTCACGGGGCTCCGCGAGGGCCGCAGCGGGGCCCGGCCCATCTCGGTGTTCGACACCGAGGGCTTCGCCCACGCCAACGGGTGCGAGATCACCGACTTCGACCCGCGGGACTGGATCCGCACGCTGGAGGTCGAACAGCTCGGCCGGGCCGCGCAGTTCTCGACCGCGGCGGCCCGGATGGCCCTGGAGGACTCCGGCCTCGACCTGGCACTGCTGCGCGGCCGGCGCGGACTGATCTCCATCGGCACCACCGACGGCGAGAGCTACGACCTCGACCAGCTGGTCGAGCGCGAACTCGCCGACGGCACCGGCACCTTCGACCCGACGGCCGCCCGGCGAGTGCCGGCCGGGCGGCTGTCGGCGGCCATCGCCCAGGAACTGGGCCTGACCGACGTCGAAGCGCTGACCATCCCGACCGCGTGCTCCGCGGGCAACTACGCCATCGGCTACGGCTTCGACGCCGTCAGCTCCGGCGAGGCGGAGTTCGCCTTCTGCGGCGGCGCGGACGCGATGTGCCGCAAGACCTTCACCGGCTTCTACCGGCTCGGCACCATCGCCCCCGACCGCTGCCAGCCCTTCGACGTCGACCGCAAGGGCATCCTCACCGGCGAGGGCGCCGGCGTGCTCGTCCTGGAGCGGCTGGACTCGGCGCTGGAGCGCGGCGCCACCATCTACGCCGAGGTGCTCGGCTACGGGCTGAACTGCGACGCCCACCACCAGGTGGCCCCGGACCGGGACAGCGTCGCCGAGCTGATGCGGCTCGCCCTGGACAACGCCGGCGTCAAGCCGCAGGAGGTGGACCTCATCTCCGCGCACGGCACCGGCACCAAGGCCAACGACATCACCGAGGCCGGCGCCATCCGGCAGGTGTTCGGCGACACCCCGCCGCGCACCGTCTCGATGAAGTCGATGCTCGGCCACAGCATGGGCGCCGCCAGCGCGCTCGGCGCGATCGGCTGCGCGCTCGCGATCCGCAACCGGTTCATCCCGCCCACCATCAACCACGTCACCACCGACCCCGACTGCGACGTCGACTGCGTGCCCAACCAGGCGGTCGAGGCCGACCTGCGGATCGTCCAGAACAACGGTCTCGCGTTCGGGGGCAACAACGCGGCGGTCCTGCTCGGGCGGTACGACGCGACCAAGGAGGCGTCATGACGATCCGCCCCATCATCGGGATGGGCGCGGTCGCCGCCACCGGCACCGGTGTCGGCGAGCTCTTCGAGAACCTGTGCGCGGGCGTCTCCGGCCGCGCCGAACTGCGCGGCTTCGACCGCACCAGGTTCCGCGCCCAGCACGCGTACGAGGTCGACGACCGCCCCGCCCCGGGCGAGGACGTCCCGGGCCGGGCCGGCCGGCTGCTGCACGAGGCGATCGCCCAGGCCGCCGCCGACGCGGGCCTCGGCGAGGACCTGTCCGGCATCCCGATCCTGGTCGGCACCGGCCTGCGCGAACTGCGCTCGCTGGAGCTGTGGTGGGCCGACGGCTCGCCGTTCGCCGACTCCGGGCTGCACTTCGGCACCGGGCTGAAGGAACGCTTCAACGCCGACGTCACCCACACCTTCTCCAACGCCTGCTCGGCCTCGCTGTACGCGCTCGCGCTGGCCGGCGACCTGCTCGACCAGGAGGGCCCGGACGCGCCCGACACCGTCATCGTGGCGGGGGTCGACGTCCTCACCGAGTCCATGTACGGCCTGCTGGAGCGCGTCCACGCGACGCCCCCGGACCGGGTGCGGCCCTTCGACCGCAACCGCACCGGCGTGCTGATGGGCGACGGCGCCGCCGCGATCGTGCTGCGCCGCACCGAGGAGGGCGCCCCGCAGGTGCACGCCCGGCTGCGCGGCGTGGCCGTCAACTGCGACGCCTTCCACGTCACCGCGCCCTCCCCGGAGGGCATCGCCGAGGCCATGCACGCCGCCCACCGGCTGGCCGGCGTCAAGCCCGCCGACCTCGACCTGGTGATGGTGCACGGCACCGGCACCCTGCTCAACGACGAGGCCGAGGCCACCGCCCTGGCCGCCGTGCTCGGCGACGACGCCTCCGGCCCGCTGATGACCGCGGTGAAGTCGATGACCGGCCACACCTCGGGCGCCTCCGGCCTGATCAACCTGATCGTCGGCGTCCGGGCCCTGAACGAGGGCCGGGTGCCGCCGACCGTCGGCCTGGAGGACCCGGTGGACGAGGCCGCGAAGTTCAGCTTCGTCACCGGCGAGGCCGCCACCGACCGGACGCTGCGGCTCGCGCAGCTGAACGCCTTCGGCTTCGGCGGCATCAACGCCGTGGCCATCGTGGAGGGGACCCGATGAACGTAGTGGTCACCGGCGCCGCCGTCCTGCTGCCCGGCACCGAGACGGTCCGCGCCCTCGCCGACGGGCCCGCCCCCGGCGGGGCCCCGGTGGAGCCGGCCGCGCACGTCGGCAAGAAGGGCCTGCGCTACAAGGACCGGGCCACCCAGCTCGGTTACGCGCTCACCGCCGCCGCGCTGCGCGACGCCGGACTGCTCGGCGCGGACGAGAAGGCGGGCATCACCGTGCCGGCCGTCAGCGTCGGCGTGGTCGCCAGCTCCAACTTCGGCAACCTGGACACCGTCACCCGCGCCCTGGACACCCTGCGCGAGGGCACCGTCACGGCCACCTCGCCGATGGACCTGCCGAACGCCTCCAGCAACGTCATCGCCTCCTCGGCGGCGATCCGCTACGGGCTGCGCGGCCCCAACCTGATGGTCTGCAACGGCGAGACCTCCGGCCTGGACGCGCTGCACTGGGCCACCACCCTGATCAACGCCGGCCGGGCCGAGCGCGTCCTCGTGCTCGGCGTCGAGCCGGACAACGAGGTGGTGCGCCGGCTGCTCGGCGGCGAGCGCGCCGTCGACGGCGGGGCGGCCCTGGTGGTCGAGTCCCGCGCGGCCGCCGCCGCCCGCTCGGCGACCGTCCGCGCCGTGCTCGGCGGCTACCGCCGCGGCGCCGCCGCACCCGACGAGCGGGGCCTGCGCTGGGAGCTGCCCGCGCACCTCGGCAAGGCCTCCGGCGCCGCCGGGCTGCTCCAGGTGGCGGCCGCGGTCGGGCTCTTCGACGCCGGCGAGCCGGGCCCGGTCCAGGCCGTCACCGGCGGCGCCGGCGACGACGCCCGCGCCGACCTGCTGGTGCTCGCCCCCGAAGCGGCATGAGCGGCGACGCCGTGGCGGGCGGGCCCGACCTGCGCCCGGTCTCCGTCGAGCGGCGCACCGACGGCACCGGCCCCCGCGTGCTGCTGCTGCACGGCCTGGCCGCCAACGACAGCGTGTGGGAGCCCGCGCTCCCCGAACTGCCGGACGGCCTGCAGATGTGGACCGCCCGGCTGCCCTGGCGCACCGAGACCATCACCGGCCTCGGCACCGAGACCGACCTGGCCGGCCGGCTCGCCCAGGCGCTGGAGTCGGTGCCCGGCGGCGCCGAGGTCGTCGTCGCGCACTCGATGGCGGCCAACGTGCTGCTCGACCTGCTGGACCGCGAACTGCGGGCCGGCGTGGACGCACCGCGCAAGTACGGCCTCCGCGCGCTCGTCCTGGTCTCGCCGTTCTACCGCTCGCGCGCCGAGCAGTTCGACTGGGAGACCATCAGCTACTACCTGAACGACTTCCACCTGATCATGGAAGAGGGAATCCGGGCCCACTCCGGCGGCCGGGTCCCGGCCGACCTGCGGCGGGCCATGGGCGAGCGGGTGCGCGAACGCGTCGGCCCGTACGGCTGGTTCCGCTTCTTCGACCTGTACCTGCGCACGCCCGCGCTGGCGGCCGGCCGGCTCGCCCTGCCCACCCTGGTGCTGGCCGGCGAGAGCGACTTCGCCGCCCCGCCCGGGGAGGGCGTGGCGCTCGCCGGGGCCCTGCCCGACGCCCGCTCCCTCGTCCTGCCCGGCTGCGGGCACTTCCCGATGCTCGACGCGCCCGGGCGGTTCGCCGCCGCCGTCGCCGAGTTCGTCCACACCGTCCCGGGCCTGTCGCCGTCCGACGGCCACGCCCGACCAACCGCCCTGGAGCTCCAGCGATGACCCTCGTCACGGACACCGCCGTCAAGGCGCTGCTGACCACCTCCACCGCCACCCAGGTCCGCCCCCGCTACGAGGGCTCCAACATCTGCACCTGGATCGGCTTCAAGCACGTCAACTACCTCGTCGAGGAGGCCGTCCTCGACCACTTCCGGCAGGCCGGGCTCCCGGCCCGCGCGCTCTACGAGGAGCACGGCCTCGGCCTCGACCTGGTCTCGATCGACACCCGCATCCTGCACGCCTTCCACATGGACGACGTGGCCGAGGCCGAGGTCGTGCCGTGGACCAAGGACGAGGACGGCACGATCGGCCTCAAGGTCGTCATCCGGGTCGAGCGCGACGGCGAGGTCCTCAAGGCCGTCACCTCCAAGGTCCGCGTCTCGCTGCGGATCGACACCTACCTGGAGGCGGCCGGCGAGGTGCCCGCGCTGCTCGCCCGCTTCGCCGTCGCCAAGCTCGGCGACGACCTGGAGCGCGCGGCCGGCACCACCGCCCCCGCCGAGGAGGAGGTCCTCGCCTCGCTGACGGCCGGGCAGAACGCGTACGCGTGGAAGTGGAACATCCCGTACCCGTACTGCCACTTCACCGAGCGCATCCAGATGTCGGGCTACCTGCGGCTGATGGAGGAGGGCAAGGACCGCTTCGTCGCGGACCGCGGCATCTCCATCAAGACCCTGCTGGACGACCGCAAGTGGATCCCGGTCGTGCCGCGCTCCGACATCCGCATCCTCGACGAGGCGCTGATGGAGGAGGACCTCTACACGGTGTACACCGTCGAGGAGGTCTTCAAGGACTTCACCTACACCTCCCGCATGGACTTCTACGTCCTGCGCGACGGCGAGCTGGTCAAGACCGCGACCGGCCGCATCGTGCACGGCTACGCGGTGATCGGCAACCGCCGCGACTGGAGCCTGGTGAGCTTCGACCAGCGCGTGCTCGACGCCGTCAACGGAGTGCAGCAGGCGTGAGCGAGCTCAGCGAGATTTCCGCGAGCGGGGTCGAGGTGTGGGAGGGCTCCACGCCGCGCCTGCTGCTCATCGAGAGCCAGGGCCGCGTCGCCCAGGACGCCGGCTTCCGGCGCGACGCGGTCGCCCAGGTGCTCACCGGGCAGTCGGCGCTCCTCTTCCTCGTCCAGGACGGCGTCGTGCTCGCCGTCCCGGGCAGCGACTCCGACCTCGACCGCTTCCAGGAGGAGGGCGGGGTCCTCGCCGCGGACAGCTTCTCGCTGGCCCAGCACGGCCTGGACGGCGCGGCCCTGCGCCCCGAGCTCCGGGTGGTCGGGATGGACGTCGTGGCGGGCTGGATCCTCGATCCGGCCGTCCGGGTGGTGTGGCACTGAGGTGGCCAGACGGATCCCGCACACGGACGTGCTCATCACCCTCATGGGTGCCCCCCACGCATCGGACCAGGTCACCACCGCCCTGCGGCTGACCCAGGCCCTGTTGGAGCGCGGTGCCACCGTGCAGGTGTGGACCTGCGGCTACGCCACCCTGCTCACCCAGAAGCCGCTCGGCCCGGACAAGCCGCGCAACCTCGCCGACTGGAACCGGGAGTACCCCTCCCTCGCCACGCTCGCCGGGGAACTGCTCACCGCCCACCCGGACCGGCTCCACTGGTACGGCTGCCGGTTCTGCAGCGACGACCGCGGCGCCGTGGACCACCTCCCCCAGGTCGTGCTCCGCCCGCCGGCCGGCTACGCCGCCAACGTCGCCGCCGCGGACAAGACCCTGCTGATGGGGGTGATCTGATGGCCGGCGACCCGACGGACCCGACGGACGGCCGGGTGCTGGCCATCGTCGAACGCGGCTACCGCGGCGCGCTCGACAAGCAGTTCTTCGACGAGCTGTACCTCGCCACCGAACTGCACCGCCAGCTCGGCGGACTGGACGTCCTGCTGCGCGGCTCGGCCGCCGGCTACGCCCTGGACGCCGCGCCGCCGCCCCCGCTGCGGATCGGCAACCGCACCGTCGACACGCTCACCGACCCCCGCCAGGGCCTGCGCACACTGCTCGGCGCGGGCGTGCGGGTGCTCGTCGAGGAGCCCGACATCGCGGCGCTGCGCTCCCCGCTGCCGCTCGTCGACGGCGTCGAGCTCGCCCCGGCGGGCGCGACCGCCGCGCGCTGGGGCGAGTACCGGATGGTCGTCTTCCTCTGAACGCCCCGCCCCACTGACCCCTTGACCGAAAGGAACCGGTGACGGTCATGACCACCCTCACCACGGGCGCCGGACGCCCGGTGATCACCGCCTGGTCGGCCGTGTCGCCCTACGGCATCGGCCGCACCGCCTTCACCGAGGGCCTGCGCGAGCGCCGCGGCACCGTCACCGCGCTCGGCGCCGAACACGGCACCACCCCCGACGGGACCGGCCACGTCGTGCCCGGCTTCGCGATCCGCGAGGTGCTCGGCAAGAAGGGCACCCGCTCGATGGACCGGGTCACCGGCCTCGCCGTCACCGCCGTCGGCGCGCTGCTCGACGACGGGCCGCGCAACCGGGCCGTCGGCACCGGCGAGGGCGCCGCGTTCGCCCTCGGCACCACCACCGGCAGCGCCCAGTCGATGATGGACTTCACCCGCGACTCGCTCACCGGCGAGCAGCCCTTCTTCGTCGACCCCGCGCGCTTCCCCAACACGGTGATGAACTGCGCGGCCGGCCAGAGCGCCATCTGGTACCAGCTGAAGGGCCCCAACGCGACCATCGCCGGCGGCCGCACCGCCGGCCTGCACGCGCTCAACTACTCGCGCCGGCTGCTCGGCACCGGCCGCGCCCGGACCGTCCTGTGCGGCGCGGCCGAGGAGTTCAGCCAGGCCCGGTCCTGGCTGGAGCACCACAGCGGCGACGCGGCCGAGGCCGGCGCGCCCGCCCTCGGCGAGGGCTGCGCGATGCTCCTCGTCGAGCCGTACGCCCCCGGGGACCCGGACCAGCCGGTGCTGGCCGAACTCCTCGGCGTCGAACTGCGCGTCGTCCTCGACGGCGACCCCGCCCCCGTGCTGGCCGCCGCCCTGCGCGCGGCGCTGGAGCGGGCCGGCGTCGAACCGGGGCAGGTCGCCGCGGTGGCCCGCTCCGGCGCGCCCGGCCGTGAGGGCCGCGGCGAGGCCGAGGCCGTCCGCGAGGTGCTCGGCACCGACGGGTACGCCGACCTGACGCTGACCGGGCTGATCGGCGACACCGGGGCGGCCGCGGCCGCCTTCCAGGCCACCGCCCTGCTCTCGTACGCGGCCGACCACCCGGCCGGGGCGGCCGGACGGATCGGCGTGATCACCTCCGTAGACCGCAGCGGCACCGTCGGCTGCGCCCTGCTCGGCCTGCGCTGAGCCCCGGCTCCTCCGCACTCCCCCGAACTCCTCCGAACTCCTCCGAACTCCTCCGAACTCCTCCGAAAGGAACGGCAATCGTGCTGGACAAGGAAGAACTCCGCGCCGTGGTCGCCCAGGTACTGGACGTCGACGCCGAGGAGGTCACCGACGACGCCCGCTTCGTCGACGACCTGGAGGTCGACTCGCTGATGGCCCTGGAGATCGTCGTCGTGCTGGAGAAGAAGTACGGCGTGAAGCTGCCCGAGTCGGACCTCAAGCAGATCACCACCCTGCGCAACGCCTACGACGTCCTGCTCGGCCGGCTCGACGCGGCGAAGGCCGCCTGATGCCCGCCGCCGGCCCGCTCGGCGGCGCGGTCGAGGTGCTGCCCGCCACCGACGGGCTGCGCACCGCGGCCCGCTTCCGGGTGGAGGACACCGAGACCGTGCTGCCCGGCCACTACCCGGGCTTCCCGATCTTCCCCGGCGTCTGCCTGGTCGAGTGCACCCACCAGGGCGCGCTCGCCACCCTGCCCGCGGAGGCGAAGGGCGCCGCGCTGGCCGCCGTGGAGTCCACCCGGTTCACCGGGCCGGTCTTCCCCGGCGACGAGCTGGAGATCGCCATGGAGTGGAAGCGGACCGCGGCCGGCGACTGGCAGTGCCGGGCCAAGCTGGCCACCGGGCGCGGCCCGGCGGCGAGCGTCCGGCTGCGCTACGCCCTCGCGGAGGTGGCGGCGTGACCGGCTTCTCCGTGCCGGGTGTGATCGGCCAGCGCGACATCCGCGCCCGGCTGCCGCACCGCTTCCCGATGCTCCTGGTGGACCGGGTCGTCGACCTCGTCCCCGGCGAGCGGCTGACCGCCCTCAAGGCCGTCACCTGCAACGAGCCCTGGTACGAGAAGCTCGGCGCGGACACCCCCGCCGAGGACTTCGCCTACCCGTCCTCGCTGCTGGTCGAGTCCTGGTGCCAGTCCGCCGGGGTGCTGGCCACCTGGGACGACCCCAACCCGGACGTGCTGAGCGGGCAGGTGATGCTCTTCGGCGGCATGACCGGCGTCGAGTTCCACCGCCCCGTGCTGCCCGGCGAGGTCCTGGAGCACGTCGTCCGGCTGGACCGCCGGGTCGACGACACCGTGCTGTTCGAGGGCGAGACCCGCTCGGCCGGCGAACCCGTGATGACCGTCGGCCGGATCGTGATGGCCTTCCGCCCCGCCGAGGCGCTGCGCCCGGCCACCGTCTGAGGAGAGAGCACCACCATGTCGGACACCACCAGCCGGGTGGCCCTGGTCACCGGCGGCTCGCGCGGCATCGGCCGGGCCACCGTCACGGCGCTCGCCCGGGACGGCTTCGACGTCGCCTTCTGCTACCGCTCGGACGACGAGGCGGCGCGCAGCCTGGAGAAGACCGGCGACGAGCACGGCGTGCGGATCACCGGCACCCGGGTGGACGTCGCCGACGGCGCCGCCGTCCGGGCCTGGATCGAGGCCACCGAGGACGGGCTCGGCCCGGTCGCCGCGGCCGTCACCGCGGCCGGCATCACCCGCGACAACCCGCTCGTCCTGATGGAGGACGAGCAGTGGCGCCAGGTCATCGACACCAACCTGGACGGCGTCTACCACGTCTGCCGCGCCGTGGTGTTCGGCATGATGAAGCGCCGCGGCGGCGCGATCGTCAACATCTCCTCGGTCGCCGGGGTCTACGGCCACGGCACCCAGACCAACTACTCGGCGTCCAAGGCCGGGATCATCGGCTTCACCCGCGCCCTGGCCAAGGAGAGCGGCCGCGCCGGCATCCGGGTCAACGCCGTCGCCCCGGGCTTCATCGAGACCGACATGGTCGCCGCGATGAACGACAAGGCCCGCAAGGAGGCACTGACCTCGATCCCGCTGCGCCGCATGGGCACCGCGGAGGAGGTCGCCGACCTGGTCGCCTACCTGGTCTCGGACAGGGCCGCGTACATCACCGGCGCGGTCCTCCAGATCGACGGCGGCATCACCATCTAGCCCGGACGGCCGGGCAGTTCGAACCACCCGTTCAGAAAGGCTGGAGGCGGCGATGGCACGACGTGCACCGCGCTGGTACTTCTCCTTCCGCAGCCCCTACTCCTGGATGGCCTACCGCGACCTGGTCGACCACCACCCGCAGGAGGCCGAGCGGATCGAGTGGCTGCCGTTCTGGGAGCCGGACCCGTCTGCCCAGGACGAGCTGGAGCAGAGCAACATCCGGCTCCCGTACGTCCCGATGTCCAAGGAGAAGCACCTCTACATCCTGCAGGACGTCCGGCGCCTGGCCCGGGCCCGCGACCTGGAAATGGTCTGGCCGGTCGACCCGGCCCCGCGCTGGGAGGTCTCGCACCTCGCCTACCTGGCCGCCGAACGGCGGGGCGTCGGGCGGGAGTTCATCGCCGAGACGTACCGCACCCGGTGGGAGCGCGGCGAGGACATCTCGCGGCCCGACACCATGCGCAAGATCGCCGAGACCATCGGCGCCGACCCGGAGGCGCTGGCCCGGGCCCACGAGGACCCGGAGATCCGCGAGCTCGGGATGGCCGCGCTGGGCTCCCTGCACCGCGACGGCGTGTTCGGCGTGCCGTTCTTCATCTGCGGCTTCGACAAGTACTGGGGCGTGGACCGGCTGCCGGACTTCCTCCGGCGCCTGCAGTCGCTCAAGGTCTCCTGACCCACCACCACCGAAGGAAGGGCCCACCATGGCCAGCAACCCGTTCGAGAACGACGACGCCCGCTACCTGGTCCTCGTCAACGAGGAGAACCAGCACTCGCTCTGGCCCTCCTTCGCCGAGGTCCCGGCCGGCTGGACCTCCGTGTTCGGCGAGGACGGCCGCCAGGCCTGCCTCGACTACATCACCGAGCACTGGACCGACATGCGGCCGAAGTCCCTGGCCGACGCCATGAACGCCGCCTGAACCACCCCGTCCGGCCGGCGGGCGGCGGGCGTTGGCAGCAATCTGCAACGCCCGTTGCCCGCGCTCGGGGCCCGGTGACAGCGTGGACGTCCGGCCGCCCCCGGGCGGCCACGCCCCCGGTCACCGTGCAGCCACCACGCAGCTTCCCAGAAAGCGATGCCGCTCATGACCCACTCCCTGGTGTGCCTGCCCTTCGCGGGGGGCGGCGCCGGCTTCTACCGCGGGTGGAAGAACCTCCCCGCCCACGCCCCGCGCATCGTCCCGCTCCAACTGCCCGGCCGCGAGGAGCTGTTCCTCGACGAGCCGTTCACCGACGCGGCGACCGCCGCCGCCGCGCTCGCCCCGCGGGTCGCGGAGCTGGCCGACGGTCCGGTCGCGCTGTTCGGGCACAGCCTCGGCGCGGTGCTCGCCTTCGAGCTCGCCCGCGCACTGGAGCAGCAGCCCGCGGTCGACCTCGTCCACCTCTTCGTCAGCGGCTCGCCCGGCCCGTGGACCCCGCGCACCTGCCGCGCCACCGGCCTGGACGACGACGCCTTCCTCGCCCGGGTCCAGGAGTTCGCCGGCTACCAGCACGACGCGCTGGCCGACCCGGACATGCGCGAACTGCTGCTGCCGATCCTGCGCGCGGACGTCGGGATGCACGAGGACTACCGGCCCGCGACGGACGAGCCGCTGCGCACCCCGATCACCTCGCTGCGCGCCACCGGGGACACCCTGGTGACCCGCGAGCAGGCCGGGGAGTGGCGCGCGGCCACCACCGCCGCGTTCCGGCTGGTGGAGCCGGAGGGCGGCCACATGTACCTCACGGAGTCGCCGCTGCCGGTGGTCGACGCCGTCGCGGCCGCGCTCGCCGCTCCCTCGGGCGCCGCCTCGTGAACGAGCCCGCCACCGGCCGGCTGAGCGGCAGGACGGCCCTCGTGACCGGCGCCGCCCGCGGCCTGGGCCGCTCGTGCGCCGTCCGGTTCGCCGCCGAGGGCGCCGACCTGGTGCTGGTCGACGTCGCCGGGGACCTCGACGGCGTGCCCTACCCGCTCGGCTCGCAGGGCCAGCTGGCGCACACCGCCGAGCTCTGCCGGGCGCACGGCGCGGCCGTCCACACCGTCGCCGCCGACGTCCGCGACCCGGCCGACGTCACCCGCGCCGCCGAGCAGGCGCTGGACCGCTTCGGCACCGTCGACGTGCTGCTCAACAACGCCGGCATCGCCGCGCCCTCGGGCAAGGCCGTCCACGAGATCGCCGAGGACGAGTGGGACCTCATGGTCGGCATCGACCTCACCGGCGCCTGGCGGATGATGAAGGCGGTCGTGCCCGCCATGGTCGAGCAGCGCTCCGGCAGCGTGATCAACGTGGCCTCCACCGCCGGGCTGGTCGGCTACCGGCACTTCGCCGGGTACGTCGCCGCCAAGCACGGCCTGATCGGCCTCACCAAGGCCGCCGCGCTCGACTACGCGCCCTTCCGGGTCCGGGTCAACGCCCTGTGCCCCGGCTCGGTGCGCGACGACCCGCTGCACGAGGGCCGGATGCTCGCCGAGATCGCCCGCTCGCTGGACGTCGCCGTCGACGAGCACGAGGAGATCTTCGTCCAGGCGCAGCCGATGAACGCCCTCATCGAGCCGCAGGACATCGCCGGCGCCGCGCTCTGGCTGGCCGGCGACGACTCCCGGCAGGTCACCGGGACCACGCTCACCGTCGACGGCGGCTTCAGCGCCCGCTGACCGCCCGCCCACGTCCCGCACGCCCGTTCGCCCCACCGTCAGGAGTGTCCGTCCATGTCGAGAAGTCAGGCCGCGTCCTGCCACAGCCTGGTGGTCCGGCTGCCGGGCGCCGTCGAGGCCGGGGAGCTGGCGCGGCGGCTGCGCACCGCCGCCGGCCGGGCCCGCGCCGAGCTGGCGGGCCTGCCGCTGTGGGAGGAGCGGGTGGGCCTGCCCGCCGGCCACCCGCGGGCGGCCGCCCGGGCCCGGCGCGAGGCCGAACGCCCGCTGCGGGCCGCCGGGCCGCCGCTGCGCGCGGTGCTGCTGCGCTACGCCGACGACGCGGCGGACCTGGTGCTCGTCGCGCGGCACGAACTGGCCGTCGACGGTGCCGCGTTGACCTTCGCCGAGGCCGAACCCGGGGCCTCCGCCACGCCCGTCCCGCCTGTCGCGCTGGAGTGGGGCCTGGGCGAGCCAGCCGCGGCCGGGGCCGTCGCGGAGCTCCCGCTGCCGGACGGCCTGCCGGGTGACGCCACGCTGCTCGTCGGCGCCGCCGCCCTGGTGCTCGCCCGGTACGGCACGGGCGCTCCGGTGGACGAGGCGCAGGACGTGTCGGCCTACCTGGCCGGACGACCCGCGTACGAGGGCGGCGTGCTCGACCTCGGCGGCATCGGCGTGCTGGTCGAGGAGGCCCGCGCGGGCCAGTGGCGGGTGGCGCAGCTGGCGCCGGCACTGCCCGGCCTGCTGCACCTCACCGTCGGTGCGGACGGCACGGCGGCCGGGGTGCTGCGCCACCGGCCGAGCGAGCTGGCGCCGGTCGTCGCCTCGCGATTCGCCGACCACGTCGCCCACGTGGCGCGGCAGTTGGCGGCGGACCCGGGCCGGGCGCTGGAGACCGTCGAGCTGCTCACCCCGGCCGAGGCGGAGCACGTCCTGGCCCTCGGTGTCACCCCGCCGGCCGGGAGCCCCGCGTCCGCCGTCCGCACGATCGACGGGCTCTTCGCCGACGTGGTCCGCGAGCGGCCGGACGCCGTCGCGCTCACCGCCGGCGAGACGAGCCTGCGCTACGCCGAGCTGGACGCCCTCGCCGAGCGCACCGCCGCCGGGCTGCGCGCCCTCGGCGTGGCCCCCGGCTCGATGGTCGGCGTCGCCCTGGAGCGCGACGCGGACCTGGTGATCAGCCTGCTCGGCGTGCTCAAGGCCGGCTGCGCGTACGTGCCGATGGACCTGCGCTACCCCGAGGACCGGCTGCGCTACACCGTCGGCAACGCCGGGGCGGGCGTCGTCATCGGCACCGGCGGGGGCCTCCCGGCGGACCTGGACGGCGTGCGCGTCGTCACCCCGGCGGAACTGCGCGCGCTCGGCGACGCGGCCCCGGCCGCGCCCCGCGCCGAGGACGGCGCCGCGCCCGCCTACGTCATC
Source organism: Kitasatospora sp. NPDC057936 (assembly GCF_042887525.1). Lineage (NCBI taxonomy): Bacteria > Bacillati > Actinomycetota > Actinomycetes > Kitasatosporales > Streptomycetaceae > Kitasatospora > Kitasatospora sp. NPDC057936. The sequence continues at coordinate 145,372 of NZ_JBHVPD010000005.1, read as the reverse complement.
TACACCTCCGGCTCCACCGGCCGCCCCAAGGGCGTCGTCATCCCGCACCGCAACGTCGCCGCGCTGGTCGAGGCCACCCGCGGGGACCTGCGGCTCGGCCCGGACGACGTGTGGACGCTGTTCCACTCCAGCGCCTTCGACTTCTCGGTCTGGGAGATCTGGGGCTGCCTGCTCACCGGCGGCCGGCTCGTCGTCGTCGACCACTGGACCACCCGGGACCCCGAGCTGTTCCACGCCCAGCTGGTCCGCGAGCGGGTCACCGTCCTGAGCCAGACGCCGTCGGCCTTCGCCCAGCTGGTCGAGACCGACCGGCCGGCGCCCGCCGACGCGCTCGCCGTGCGCCTGGTGGTGTTCGGCGGCGAGCCGCTGGACGTGCGGATGCTCGCCCCCTGGTTCGCCCGGCACTCGCCCACCGCCTGCCGGCTGGTCAACATGTTCGGCATCACCGAGACCACGGTGCACGTCACCGCGCACACCGTGACCCCGGCCGACGTCCTCGCCACCGGGCGCAAGGTCGGCCCGGCGCTGCCCGGCTGGTCGCTGTCGGTGCGCGACCCGCGCGGGCGGCTGCTGCCGGTCGGCGTGCCCGGCGAGATCTGGGTGGGCGGCGCCGGCGTCGCCGACCGCTACCTCGGGCAGCCGGAGCTGACCGCCCGGCGGTTCGTCGAGGACCCGTACGGCGGCGGCCGGATCTACCGCAGCGGCGACCGCGGCCGGCTGCGCCCGGACGGCGCCCTGGACCACCTGGGCCGGCTGGACAGCCAGGTCAAGGTGCGCGGCCACCGGATCGAGCTGGACGAGATCCGCAACGTGCTGCTGGGCCACCCCGACGTGACCGGCGCGGCCACCGTGCTCAACCACGAGACCCCCGGCGACGCGGCCACCGCCCGGATCGACGCCTACGTGGCGCTGCGCGGCACGGCCGCCCCGGCCGACGTCCTCGCGCACGCCCGCGGAGTGCTGCCCGGGTACATGGTGCCCGCCTCGGTCACCGCCGTGCCGGCGATCCCGCTGACCATCAACGGCAAGGTGGACACCGCCGCGCTGCCCGCGCCCGGCGCCGCCGCGGCCCCGGCCGGGGCCGGCGCGGCCACGGCCGGTGCGGACCCGCTGACCGACCAGGTCCTCAAGCTGTGGAGCCACGCGCTCGGCGCCGAGGTCGGGCTCCAGGACAATTTCTTCGAGCTCGGCGGGAATTCCCTGCTGGTGATCCGGGTGCTCCGGGAAATGCGCGACCAGGGACTCCCCAAGGTGACCACCCAGGACTTCTACCGGAACTCGACGGCGGGCCGGTTCGTGGAACTCGTCCGGGACGCCAGGGGCTGATACCGGGAAGAACGGAAAGGCCCGAAAGCAAAGGGCCCCGGGCTGACCGCCCGGGGCCCTTCAGGCCGTTCCGTCGACGCGTTTCTTGACCGCCGCCAGGAGCGCGATCCGAATCATTCCGCTGGGAATGCGGATGACCTTCCAGTACCGCCCGAAACTGCGTTTCGCCGCGTCGTCGGTGGCCAGGATCCTGGTCTCGGTGGAGAGCACCCCGCCGGCGCAGCGCAGGGTGAAGACGACCTTGGTGCAGCCCGGCTCCGCGTAGTCCCTGAAGACCTCGGCCATCGGCTGCTCCGGGGTGACGGGACCGGCCGGCGAGCCGATCCCCCCGTACACCAACTCGTCGTCGGACAGGGCGAGTACGGTCTCGCCGCCCATCGCGAAGTCGTCCAGGACCCGGCCGTCCGGGCGCAGCTTGTTCTTGGTGAACGCGAGCAGGAAGCGGGCCACCGGGGCCTCCCGCCAGGTCATCTCGCGGGCCGCCGCCAGCACCTCCTCCGGGGGCGCGGTGACGGCCACCCAGTGGTGTTCGCGGAAATGCCATTCCGGCATGTAGCGGTCGACCAGCTCCCCCTTCGGAGGGGTCGGCCCGGACTCCTTCGTGCCGTTCTCCTTCATGCCGCGACGCTAGCACGCGGCCCGGCGGCCACCAAGGCGTGGCAGCTTTCTGCAAGCGGCGTTGTCCGGGCTTCGGGGCCGCTGTTAGACATGGTTTCCGGTTGGTTTTCGTCGAGGTATTGAGGGTGAGTGGCCGTGTCCGACCTCCAGGATGTCCTGCTGCCGCTGACCGCCGCCCAGTCGGGTGTCTGGTACGCGCAGCAGCTGAATCCGCAGAACACCATCTTCAACACCGGCGAATTCCTGGAAATCGGCGGTCCGGTGGACGCGGGGCTGTTCGAGGCGGCGCTGCGCCGGGTGGTCGCGGAGGCGCAGACGCTGCGGCTGCGCTTCACCGGGACGGAGACCGGGCCGGCGGCGCGGATCGTGCCGGCCGAGGAGCTGGAGTGGTCCCTGCACGTGGTCGACGTGAGCGCGGAGGCGGACCCGTGGGCCGCCGCCCGGGCCTGGATCGCCGCGGACTTCGCCCGGCCGCTGGACACCGAGCACGACCACCTGTTCCTGTTCGCGCTGTTCAAGGTGGCCGAGGACCGCCACCTGTGGCTGCACCGCTACCACCACCTGCTGGTCGACGGCTTCACCGTCAACATGGTCGCCCGGCGCACCGCCGCCGTGTACTCGGCGCTCGCGGCCGGCGAGGAGGTCCCCGAGAGCCCCTTCGCGCCGCTCGGGCAGCTGCTCGCCGAGAAGGAGGAGTACCGCGACTCCGAGCGCCGGGCCGCCGACCGCGCGTACTGGACGGAACGGATGCGGGGCTGCCCCGAGCCGGTCAGCCTGTCCGGCGAGCAGCCGCGGCTGGCCCGCTCGCTGGCCCGGCACACCGCCCACCTCGACCCGGCCGGCACGGACCGGCTGCGCGAGCTCGCGAGCGAGGCCGGCGTCACCTGGCCGCCCGCGCTGGTCGCCGCCGTCGCCCTGTGGCTCGGCCGCCTCACCGACTCGCCCGAGGTCGTGCTCGGCCTGCCGGTCTCCACCCGGCTCGGCCAGAGCGCCCGCAGCGTGCCCGGCATGGTCTCCAACGTGCTGCCGCTGCGCATCGCCGTCGAGCCCGGCGCGACCGTCGAGGAGCTGCTCGCCGGGGTCTCGCGCGAGATGCGCGCGGCGATGAAGCACCAGCGCTACCAGTTCGAGGACCTGCGCCGTGACCTCGGCATGCTCGCCGACGACCGCCGGCTGGTCGGCCCGCACGTCAACATCATGATGTTCGACTACGACCTGCGGTTCGGCGGGCACCCGGCCCGCCCGCACAACATCTCGATCGGCCCGGCCGACGACGTGTCGTTCATCGTCTACGACCGCGGCACCGGCGCGGGCCTGCAGATCGACTTCGACGCCAACCCGGACCTCTACGGCGACGGCGAACTCGCCGCCTACCAGCGGACGTTCCTGGACTTCCTGCACCGCCTCGGCACCGCCGCGCCCACCGACCGCGTGGACTCCGTCGCGCTGGACACCGCCGGACTGCCCTCGCGCACCCGTGCCACCGCCGGTGACGCGGACGGCCAGGCGGCCCCCGCCGTCGCCCGCGCCCCGCGCACGGCCGCCGAGGATGCGCTGTGCCGGCTGTTCAGCGAGGTGCTCGACGAGCAGATCGGCTCGATCGACGACAACTTCTTCCTCCTCGGCGGCAGTTCGATCCAGGTGACCCGCCTGGTCGGCCGGATCCGCAAGGAGCTGAAGGCCGAACTCACGCTGCGCACGGTCTTCGAGCACGCCACCGTCGCCACCCTCGCCGAGGCCCTCGGCCTGGGCGCCGGCACCGCCGCCGAGCCCGCCCCCGCCGCCCGCGCCGCGCTCACCGCCCGCCCGCGCCCCGAGCGGATGCCGCTGTCCGCCGCGCAGAACCGGCTCTGGTTCCTCAACCAGATGGAGAGCGGCAGCGGCCGCGCCGCCTACAACGACGGCCTCACCGTCGAGCTCACCGGCCGCCCCGACGCCGACGCGCTGCGCACCGCCCTGGCCGACGTCGCCGCCCGGCACGAGAGCCTGCGCACCGTCTTCCCCGTCCTCGACGGCACCCCGCACCAGCACGTGCTCGACCCCGCCGACGCGCGGCCCGCGCTCCACGTCACCGAGGTCGCCGACGAGGACGACCTGGACGAGCTGCTCGCCGGCGCCGCCGCCCTCGGCTTCGACCTGGCGGACGAAGTCCCGGTGCGCGCCCACCTGTTCACGCTCTCCCCCGAGCGGCACGTGCTGCTGCTGGTGGTCCACCACATCGCCGGCGACGGCTGGTCGGTCGCCCCCTTCACCCGCGACCTCAGCCTCGCCTACGCCGCCCGCCTGCGCGGCGAGGCCCCGCGCTTCGCGCCGCTGCCCGTCCAGTACGCCGACTACACGCTGTGGCAGCGGGAGCTGCTCGGCGACGAGCGGGACGGGCGGAGCCTGCTCGCCCGGCAGATCGAGCACTGGCGCGCCGCCCTCGCCGAGCTGCCCGAGGAACTCGCCCTGCCCGCCGACCGGCCGCGCCCGGCCGTGGCGAGCCACCGCGGCGGGCGGACCGCCTTCGAGCTCGACGGCGAGACCCACCGGCGGCTGCTCGCGCTCGCCCAGGACTCCGGCGCGAGCCTCTTCATGGTCGCCCAGGCCGCGCTGGCCGCCCTGCTGCACCGCGTCGGCGCGGGCGACGACATCCCCGTCGGCACCGTCATCGCCGGACGCACCGACGAGGCACTGAACGAGCTGGTCGGCTTCTTCGTCAACACCCTGGTACTGCGCACCGACGTCTCCGGCGACCCGACCTTCCGCGAACTGGTCGACCGCGTCCGCGAGTTCGACCTCACCGCGTACGGCCACCAGGACGTGCCGTTCGAGCGCCTGGTCGAGGTGCTCAACCCGGTGCGCTCGCTGGCCCGCCACCCGCTCGCCCAGGTCACCCTGGCGCTGGCGGACAACGCGGCGCCGCTGCTGGAACTGCCCGGCCTGGAGACGGCGATCCGCCACCTGGAGACCGACACCGCCAAGTTCGACCTGTCGCTGCGGCTCGCCGAGCGCTTCGACGCCGAGGGCCGCCCGGCCGGCCTGGCCGGCGGCTTCGAGTACGCCCGCGACCTGTTCGACGAGGTCACCGTCCAGGTGCTCGGCGAGCGCTTCCGCCGCCTGGTCGAGGCCGTCACCGCCGACCCGGCCGTCCGCGTCGGCGCCGTCGACCTGCTCGGCGACGCCGAGCGCGCCCGGATCCTCGGCGAGTGGAACGACACCGCCCTCGACGTCCCGGCCGCCACCACCCCCGCACTGTTCGCCGCGCAGGCCGCCCGCACCCCGAACGCCCCCGCCCTCCTCCACGAGGGCACCGGGCTGAGCTACCGCGAGCTCGACGAGCGCTCCGCCCGGCTGGCCGCGCTGCTCGCCGAGCGCGGCGCGGGCCGCGGCCGGACCGTCGCGGTCGCCCTCGGCCGCGGCGTGGACACCGTGGTCAGCCTGCTCGCGGCGATGCGCACCGGCGCCGCCTACCTGCCCGTCGACCCGGCCTACCCGGTCGAGCGCATCGCCTACATCCTCGACGACGCGCGCCCGTGCCTGGTGGTCACCAGCACCGCGCTCCAGGCCGCGCTCCCCGCGGACGACGACACCCCGCGGCTGCTCCTGGACACCGTCGAGCTGCCCGCCCAGCCGCTGGCCGACGGGCCGCTGACCGTGCACGACGCCGCCTACGTCATCTACACCTCCGGCTCCACCGGCCGCCCCAAGGGCGTCGTGGTGAGCCACCGCGGCGTCGCCAGCATGGCCGCCGCCCACCGGCTCCGGTTCGGCGGCGGCGCCGGGCACCGCGTGCTCCAGTTCTCCTCACCCAGCTTCGACGCCTCCATGTGGGAGATCCTGACCACCCTGGTCAACGGCTCGGCGCTGGTCCTCGCCCCGGCCGGACGGCTGGCCGCCGGCGAGCCGCTGGCGGCCCTGCTGGCCGAGCAGCGGGTCACCCACGCGACCCTCCCGCCGGTCGTGCTCGCCGCCATGGGCGACGCCGCGCTGCCCGCCGGGATGACGCTGGTCACCGCCGGCGAGGCCTGCTCGGCCGAGCTCGTGGCCCGCTGGGCCGACGGCCGCGCCATGGTCAACGCGTACGGCCCGACCGAGTCCACCGTCTGCGCCACCATGTCCGCGCCGCTCGTCCCCGGCGCCGGCGCGCCCACCATCGGGCGGCCGATCACCAACACCCGGGTGCTCGTCCTGGACACCGGCCTGCGGCCCGTCCCGGCCGGCGTCGCGGGCGAGCTGTACCTCACCGGCGCCGGCCTCGCCCACGGCTACCTCGGCCGCCCCGGCCTGACCGCCGAGCGCTTCACCGCCAACCCGTACGGCCCGGCCGGCTCGCGCATGTACCGCACCGGCGACCTCGTGCGCTGGACGGCGCACGGCGAGCTCGACTACCTCGGCCGGGTCGACGACCAGGTCAAGATCCGCGGCTTCCGGATCGAGCTCGGCGAGGTCGAGGCCGCGCTGCTCGGCCACCCGGCCGTCGCCCAGAGCGCGGTGATCGTCCGCGAGGACCGGCCCGGGGACAAGAGGCTCGTCGGCTACGTCGTGCCGCCCGCCGGCGCCGTCGCCGACCCGGCCGAGCTGCGCGCCCACGTCGGCGCCGCGCTGCCCGACTACATGGTCCCGGCCGCCGTCCTCGTCCTGGACGCGCTCCCGGTCACCGCCAACGGCAAGCTCGACAAGCGCGCCCTGCCCGCCCCCGACTTCGGCGCGAGCACCGGGCGGGCGCCCGAGACCGCCCAGGAGCTGCTGCTCGCCGGGCTGTTCGCGGAGGTCCTCGGCCTGGAGTCGGTCTCCGCCGACGACAGCTTCTTCGACCTCGGCGGGCACTCCCTGCTCGCCACCCGCCTGGTCGGCCGGATCCGCACCGAGGCCGGCGCCGAACTCACCGTGGGCGCCCTCTTCGAGGCGCCGACCGTCGCCGCGCTCGCCGCCGCCCTGACCGGCGCCGCCGGCGCCAGGGCCGCCCTGCGGCCGCAGGCCCGACCAGCGCGCGTCCCGCTCTCCCACGCCCAGCGCCGGCTCTGGTTCCTCGGCCACTTCGACGGCCCCAGCGGCACCTACAACCTCGGCCTCTCGCTGCGCCTGCGCGGCCGGCTCTCGGCCGACGCCCTGGCCGACGCGCTCGCCGACGTCACCGCCCGCCACGAGGCCCTGCGCACGCTCTTCCCCGACACCGACGGGCACCCCGAGCAGCTGGTCCTCGACTCCGCCGACCCCGCCGCCCGGCCGCGGCTGCACCGCGCCGAGGTCACCTCCGGGCGGCTCGACGCCGCGCTCTCCGAGGCGGCGGCCGCCGGCTTCGACGTGACCGCCGAAATCCCGCTGCGCGCCCACCTGTTCACCCTCGCCGAGGACGACCACGCGCTGCTGGTGGTCGTGCACCACATCGCGGCGGACGGCTGGTCGATGGCACCGCTGGCCCGCGACCTGTCGGTGGCGTATGCGGCCCGACTGGGCGGCAGCGCACCGGAGTTCACGCCGCTGCCGGTCCAGTACGCCGACTACACACTGTGGCAGGCCGAGGTCCTCGGCGACGAGCACGACCCGGCCGGCGAGCTCAACCGGCAGATCGACTACTGGCGCACGGCGCTCGCGGGACTGCCCGAGGAACTCCCGCTGCCCACCGACCGGCCCCGCCCGGCCCGGACGAGCTACCGCGGCGAGACGGTGCCGTTCGACGTGCCCGGTGAACTGCGCGCCCGGTTGGAGGAGTTGGCCCGCGAGAGCGGCACCAGCCTCTTCATGGTCGTCCAGGCCGCACTCGCCACGCTGCTGCACCGCCTCGGCGGCGGCGAGGACATCCCGCTCGGCTCGCCGATCGCGGGCCGCACGGACGAGTCGCTCGACGACCTCGTCGGCTTCTTCATCAACACGCTGGTGCTGCGCAACGACCTCTCGGGGCGGCCGAGCTTCCGCGAACTGCTCGGCCGCGTACGGGAGACGGCGCTGGCCGCCTACGCCCACCAGGACGTGCCGTTCGAGCGCCTCGTCGAGGCCATCAACCCCGAGCGCTCGATGGCGCGCCACCCGCTGTTCCAGGTCTCCTTCCAGCTGCAGAACATCCCGTCGGACCGGCTGGTGCTGCCCGGCGTCGCCGTCGAGACGCAGCCGATCCGGCTGGACACGGCGAAGTTCGACCTCTCGTTCACGCTCGCGGAGTCGGCGGAGGGGCTGGCGGGGAGCGTCGAGTACGCCGTCGACCTCTTCGACCGGGCGACGGCGGAGGCGTTGGGCGCGCGGCTCGTCGCGGTGCTGGAGGCCGTCGCGGCGGATCCGTCGGTCCGGGTCGGTGACGTCGACGTCCTGACCGAGGACGAACGCGGGCTCGTCCTCGGCGAATGGGCGGGCGAGAGTGTCGAGTTGGCCCCGGCCACCTTCCACGGACTCTTCGAGGCCGCCGTCGACGCCACGCCCTCGGCGCCCGCGATCGCGAGTGGCGAGCTCGTGCTCACCTATGCCGAGGTGGAGGAGCGGGCCAACCGGCTCGCCCACTGGCTGCGCGCCCAGGGCGTCGGTGCGGAGAGCATCGTCGCGCTGCTGCTGCCGCGATCCGTCGACATCGTCATCGCCCAGCTCGGTGTGCTGAAGGCCGGGGCGGCGTACCTGCCGATCGACCCCGACTACCCCAGCGACCGCATCACCTACATGCTCGACGACGCCAAGCCCGCACTCGTCCTGCACGAACTCCCCCCTGTTGAGGGTGAATCGGCGGAACGCCCTCACGTTGTCCTTGACCAGGCGAACCCGGCGTACCTGATCTACACCTCCGGCTCCACCGGCCGCCCCAAGGGCGTCGTCGTCACCCACACCGGCATCGCCGCCTTCGCCACCGCCGAACTCCAGCGCTTCGACGTCACGTCGGACAGCCGCGTCCTCCAGTTCGCCTCCCCGAGCTTCGACGCCTCGGTGTTGGAACTCGTCATGACCTTCGCCGCCGGCGCCACCCTCATCGTGCCCCCGCCCGGCCCGCTCGCCGGAGACGTCCTCGCCGACGTCCTGACGAACGAGCGCGTCACCCACTCCCTCATTCCCCCGGCAGCCCTCGCCAGCGTCCCCGCTGGGGACTTCCCCCACTTCCGCAGCCTCATCGTCGGCGGCGACGCCACCTCCGCCGAACTCGTCGACCGCTGGGCCCCCGGCCGCCGCATGACCAACGCCTACGGCCCCACCGAATCCACCGTCGCCGCCACCATCTCCACACCGCTCGCCCCAGGCACGGGTGTGCCCTCGATCGGCACGCCGATCCCCAACACGCGCACGCTGATCCTCGACGAACACCTCCGCCCCGTCCCGCCCGGCGTCCCCGGCGAGCTCTACCTCGCGGGCGCCGGACTGGCCCGCGGCTACCTCGGCCGCCCCGCCCTCACCGCCGAACGCTTCACCGCCAACCCCCACGGCCCCGCCGGCACCCGCATGTACCGCACCGGCGACCTCGCAAAGTGGGCCCAAGACGGCACCATCGACTACCTCGGCCGCACCGACGACCAAGTCAAAATCCGCGGCTTCCGCATCGAACTCGGCGAAATCGAAACCGTGCTGGCCCGCCACGAGGGCGTCGCCCGAAGCGCCGTCATCGTCCGCGAAGACCAGCCCGGCCTCAAGCGCCTCGTCGCCTACATCGTCCCCGCCACCCCCGGCACCCTCGACACCGAAGCCCTCCGCGCCCACCTCGCCGCCGCCCTGCCCGACTACATGGTCCCGTCCGCCTTCGTCACCCTCGACGCCCTCCCCCTGAGCGTCAACGGCAAGCTCGACCGCAAGCAACTCCCGGCCCCCGAGTTCACCGGCACCACTCGGGGACGGCAGCCCGTCGGCAGGGCGGAGGAGGTCCTCTGCGGGATCTTCCGCGACCTGCTGGGCGTGGCCGAGGTGTCCGTCGAGGACGGCTTCTTCGAGCTGGGCGGCGACAGCATCGTCTCCATCCAGCTGGTCAGCCGGGCCCGCAAGGCCGGGCTGATCTTCACCGCCCGCGACGTCTTCACCCACCGCACCCCGGAGGCCCTGGCCGCGGTCGCCACCACCGCCACCGTGCTGCCCACCGAGGAGGCGGGCGCCGGGCTCGGGCTCGTGCCGGAGACACCGATCGTCGGCTGGCTGCGCGAGGTGGACGGCCCGATCGACGGGTTCAACCAGGCGATGCTGGTCCGCACCCCCGCGGCGGCCACCTTCGAGCGCCTGGCGGACGCCCTCCAGGCCGTACTCGACCACCACGACGTGCTGCGCGCCCGGCTGGTCCGCGGCGCCGACGCGTGGAACCTCGACGTCCCCGAGCCGGGCGTCGTCCGCGCCGCCGACGTCCTGCGCCGCGCCGAAACCGCCGACCTCGCCGCCGAGGCCCGCGCCGCCCAGCTGCGACTGGCCCCGGACACCGGTGTGATGCTCCAGGCCGTCTGGTTCGAGGACACCGCCCGCCTGCTCGTCATGGCCCACCACCTGGTCGTGGACGGCGTCACCTGGCGCATCGTCCTCCCGGACCTCGCCCACGCGTACGAGGGCACCGCTCTGGAGCCCGTCCCCACGTCCTTCCGCCGCTGGGCGCAGCAGCTCACCGCGCTCGACCGCTCCGCCGAACTCCCGCTCTGGCAGGCCAAGTCGGCCAGCGAGGACGCGCCGCTCGCCGTCCTGGACCCGGCCGTGCACACCGCCGCGACCGCCCGGCACCTGAACCTCACCCTGCCGTCGGACGTCACCGCCGCCCTGCTCACCGACACCGCCGCGCGCTACCGCGCCACCGTCAACGACGTCCTGCTCACCGCGTTCGCGCTCGCCGTGAACGCCTGGCGCCCCGGCCAGGGGACGGGTGTGCTCGTCGACCTGGAGGGCCACGGCCGCGAGAACGTCGTCGAGCACGCCGACACCACGCGCACGGCCGGCTGGTTCACCAGCATGTTCCCCGTCCACCTCGACCCCGGCACCCCCGGCGACCCCGGCCGCGCGCTCAAGGCCGTCAAGGAGCAACTGCACGCCCTCCCGGACAACGGCATCGGCCACGGCCTGCTGCGCGGCGCGCTCGACGACGCCCCGCGCCCCCAGCTCGGCTTCAACTACCTCGGCCGCTTCACCGCCGCCGGGGAGGACGCCGACTGGACGCTGTGCACCGACGCCGACCTCGGCGACGGCCGCGACCCCGCCATGCCGCTCGCCCACGCCATCGACCTCAACGCCGCCACCCTCGACACCCCCGAAGGCCCGCAGCTCACCGCCGACTGGTCCTGGCCCGACGGCCTCTTCACCGAGGACCGCGTCCACGAGCTCGCCGAGGCCTGGTTCACCGCCCTGCGCACCCTCGCCGCCACCGACGGCAGCGGCCTCACCCCGTCCGACGTCCGCCCGCTGGTCGAGGTCTCGCAGGAGCAGATCGACCGCCTGGAGGCCGACCACGGCCCCCTCACCGACCTCCTCCCCCTCTCCCCCCTCCAGCAGGGCCTCTACTTCCACGCCACCTACGACACCGACGGCCAGGACGTCTACACCGTCCAACTCGCCCTCGACATCGAAGGCCCGCTGGACGTCCCCGCCCTGCGCGCCGCCGCCACGGCCCTGCTCGCCCGGCACGGCACGCTGCGCGCCGCGTTCCGCCAGGACGGCTTCGAGACGCCGCTCCAGGTGATCCCGGCCGCCGTCGAACTCCCGTGGCGCGAGCTGGACTTCACCGGCCGACCAGCGGACGCCGACGCCTGGACCGCCGAGGACCGGGCCGAGCGCTTCGACCCGGCGCGCGCCCCGCTGATGCGCTTCGCCGTGCTGCGCACCGGCGCCGACCGGCACCGGCTGGTGCTGACCAACCACCACATCCTGCTCGACGGCTGGTCGATGCCCGTCCTGGTCAAGGAGCTGTTCGCGCTCTACCGGGGCGAGGGCGCGGCCCTGCCCCGGGTCACCCCGCACCGCGAGTACCTGGGCTGGCTGGCCGGCCAGGACTGGTCCGTCGCCGAGGACGCCTGGCGGCGGGCGCTGGACGGCCTGGCCGAGCCCACCCTGGTCGCCCCGGCGGACCGGGACGGCGCCGCCGGCACGCCCGACCGCGTCACCGCCGAGCTGCCGGCCGAGCTCACCGCCCGCCTCACGGCGGTGAGCCGGGCCCGCGGCACCACGCTCAACACCCTGCTCCAGGCGGCCTGGGCGCTGGTCGTCGGCCAGCTGACCGGCCGGGCGGACGTGGTCTTCGGCGGCACCGTCTCGGGCCGTCCGCCGCAGGTCGCCGGGATCGAGTCGATGATCGGCCTGTTCATCAACACGCTGCCGGTCCGGGTCGCGCTCGACCCGGCCGAGACGCTCGGCGCCCTGCTGGACCGGCTCCAGGAGCAGCAGGCCGCCCTGCTGGACCACCAGTACCTCGGCCTGACCGACCTCCAGCACGCCACCGGCCTCGGCGAACTCTTCGACACCCTGGTGGTGTTCGAGAACTACCCGCTCGACGCCGACGTGCTGGACTTCGGCCGCGGCCTGCGCGTCACCGGCCTGGCCGGCCACGACGCGACGCACTACCCGCTGATCCTCACCGCCGTGCCCGGCGAGCGGCTCCAGCTGCGCCTGGACCACCGCACCGGCGCGTTCGACGCCGTCGCCGCGACCGCCCTGCTGGAGCGGGTGGCCGGTGTCCTCACCGCCGCCCCCGGCCTGCTGGACGCGCCCGTCGGCCGGATCCCGCTGCTCGCCGCCGAGGAGCGGGAGCGGCTGGTGCACGGGCTGAACGACACCCCGCGCAACCCCGGCGCGGCCGTGCCGGTGATCACCCGGCTCTTCACCGAGCTGGCCGGCTGGGCCCCCGCCGCCGAGGCCGTGGTCGCGGACGGCGGCAGCCTCTCCTACGGCGAACTCGACGCCCGGGCCAACCGCCTGGCGCACAAGCTGCTCGCCGCCGGGGTCCGCCCCGAGGACCGGGTCGCGCTGCTGATGGAGCGCTCGCCCGAGCTGGTCGCCGCGATCCTCGGCGTGCTCAAGGCGGGCGGCGCGTACGTGCCGCTCGACCCGCGCTTCCCGGCCGCCCGGATGCGGCACATCCTGGCCGAGACGGGCGCCGCCGTGCTGATCGCCGACGCGGCGGACGACGCGGCCGGGTACGGCCTCGACGAGGACGCGGACCTGACCGTCCTGGAGGCCGCCACCGCGCTCGCCGAGGGCCCCACCCACGACCCCGGCGTGGACGTCCGGCCCGGCCAGCTCGCCTACGTGATGTTCACCTCCGGCTCGACCGGCCTGCCCAAGGGCGTCGGCGTGACCCACCGCGACGTCGTCGCGCTCGCCGAGGACCGCCGCTTCGAGTCCGGCCACGAGCGGGTGCTGCTGCACTCGCCGACCGCCTTCGACGCCTCCACCTACGAGCTGTGGGTGCCGCTGCTCGGCGGCGGCCAGGTCGTCGTCGCCCCGGCCGGGGACCTCGACGCCGTCCGCCTGCGCGAGACCGTCACCCGGCACGGCGTCACCGCGCTGTGGCTGACCGCCGGCCTGTTCCGGCTGATCGCCGAGGACGGCCCCGGCTGCCTGGCCCGGGTCGGCCAGGTGTGGACCGGCGGCGACGTCGTGCCCGCCGCGGCCGTGCGCCGCGTCCTGGCGGCCTGCCCCGGCCTGACCGTGGTCGACGGCTACGGCCCGACCGAGACCACGACCTTCGCCACCACCCACCGGATCGGCTCCGCCGCCGAGGTGCCGGCCGCGGTCCCGATCGGCCGCCCGCTGGACGGCATGCGGGCGTACGTGCTGGACGCCGCCCTGCGGCCGGTCCCGCGCGGCGTCGCGGGCGAGCTGTACCTGGCCGGAGACGGCCTGGCCCGCGGCTACCTGAACCGCCCCGGCCTGACCGCCGAGCGCTTCACCGCCGACCCGTACGGCCCGGCCGGCTCGCGCATGTACCGCACCGGCGACCTCGTGCGCTGGAACGCGGCGGACGCGCTCGACTACCTCGGCCGCACGGACGACCAGGTCAAGGTGCGCGGCTTCCGCATCGAACTCGGCGAGATCGAGGCCGTCCTGGCCCGGCACCCCGCCGTCGCCCAGGCCGCCGCGATGGTCCGCGAGGACGTCCCCGGCGACCAGCGGCTCGTCGCCTACCTGGTGGCCGCGCCCGGCGCCCGGATCGAGCCGGCCGAGCTGCGCGCGCACGCCGCCGACGGCCTGCCCGGCTTCATGGTGCCGTCCGCCTACGTCACCCTGGAGACGCTGCCGTTGACCGGCAACGGCAAGGTGGACCGCCGCGCGCTGCCCGCGCCCGCGCTCACCGCCTCGGCCGGCCGCGCCCCCCGCACCCCGCAGGAGGAGATCCTGGCCGGACTGTTCGCCGGGATCCTCGGACTGCCCGCGGTCTCCGTCGACGACAGCTTCTTCGACCTCGGCGGGCACTCGCTCCTCGCCACCCGCCTGGTCAGCCGGATCCGCCCGGTGTTCGGCGTCGAGCTGGCCGTCCGCACGCTCTTCGAGGCGCCGACCGTCGCCGCGCTCGCCGAGCGGATCGCCGTGGCCGGACACGCCCGCGCCGCCCTCACCGCCCGACCACGGCCGGAGGAGGTCCCGCTCTCCCCCGCCCAGCGCCGGCTCTGGTTCCTCAACCGCTTCGAGGGCGCCACCGCCTCCTACAACCTGCCGCTCGCGCTGCGGCTGGAGGGCGGGCTCGACCGGGCCGCGCTGACCGCCGCGCTCGGCGACGTCACCGACCGGCACGAGAGCCTGCGGACCGTCTTCCCCGAGTTCGACGGCCGCCCCCGCCAGTGGGTGCTGCCCGCCGGCACCACCGCGCTCAGCCTGCCGCTGACCGAACTCACCGACGGCGAGGGCGCGTTGGACGCCGCGCTGGCCGGGGCGATCGCCGCGGGCTTCGACCTCACCACCCAGCCCCCGCTGCGCGCCGAGCTGTTCCGGATCTCCGCCACCGAGCACGTGCTGCTCGTCGTGCTGCACCACATCGCCGGCGACGGCTGGTCCCTCGCGCCCTTCGCCCGCGACCTCGGCACCGCCTACGACGCCCGCCGGGCCGGCACCGCCCCCGCGTGGGAGCCGCTGCCCGTCCAGTACGCCGACTACACGCTCTGGCACGCCGAGGTGCTCGGCGACGAGGGCGACGGGGACAGCCCGCTGGCCCGTCAGGTCGAGCACTGGAAGCAGGCCCTCGCCGGGCTGCCCGAGGAGCTCGCGCTGCCCGCCGACCGGCCGCGCCCGGCCGACGTCAGCTACCGCGGCGAGTCCGTCCCGCTGGCGCTGCCGGCCGAGGTGCACGAGCGGATCGCCGCCGTCGCCCGGGCTCACGACGCGAGCGTCTTCATGGTCGTCCAGGCCGCCGTCGCCGCCCTGCTGCACCGGCTCGGCGCCGGGGACGACATCCCGCTCGGCAGCGTCATCGCCGGGCGCACCGACGAGGCGCTCGACGAGCTGGTCGGCTTCTTCGTCAACACCCTGGTGCTGCGCACCGACCTGACCGGCGCCCCGACCTTCGCCGAGCTGCTGGCCCGCGTCCGGGAGAGCGACCTCGCCGCCTACGCCCACCAGGACGTGCCGTTCGAGCGCCTGGTCGAGGTGCTCAACCCGGTCCGCTCGCTGGCCCGCCACCCGCTGTTCCAGGTGATGCTGGCCTTCCAGAACAACGCGGCGGCCACCCTCGACCTGGACGGGCTGCGCGCCACCGCGCTGCCGGTGCGGCTGTCGGCGGCCAAGTTCGACCTGCTGTTCTCGCTGGAGGAGACCTTCACCGCCGACGGCGGACCGGCCGGGCTGACCGGTGTCCTGGAGTACTCCGCCGACCTCTTCGACCGGACCACCGCCACGTCCCTCGGCGACCGCCTCGGCCGGCTGCTCGCAGCCGTCACCGCCGACCCGGACCTGCCCGTCGCCGCCGTCGAGGTGCTGACGGACGCCGAGCGCGCCCTGGTCCTGGACGGGTGGAACGACACCGCCCGCCCGGTCGCCGAGACCACCGTGCCGGAGCTGTTCCGCGCACAGGCCGCCCGCACCCCGCAGGCCCCGGCGGTGCTGCACGCCGGCACCGAACTGTCCTACGCCGAGCTCGACGCCCGCGCCAACCGGCTGGCCCGGCTGCTGATCGCCGAGGGCGCGGGCCCGGAACGGTTCGTCGCGCTGACCCTGCCGCGCACCGCCGACCTGGTCGTGGCGCTGCTCGCGGTGCTCAAGTCCGGCGCCGCCTACCTGCCGGTCGACCCCGGCTACCCGGCCGACCGGATCGCCCACATGCTCGACGACGCGCGGCCCGCGCTGGTGCTCACCAGCACCGAAGCGGCCGGCGCGCTGCCCGCGGACGTCCCCGCGCTGCGGCTGGACGACCCGGCCGTGCGCGAGCGGCTCGCCGCCCTCCCGGACGGCGACGTCACCGACGCCGAGCGGCCGCTCCCGCTGGACCCGCGCCACCCCGCGTACGTCATCTACACCTCCGGCTCCACCGGCCGCCCCAAGGGCGTCGTCATCCCGCACCGCAACGTCGCCGACCTCGCCGCCTGGGCGGCCTCCGACATCGGCCCCGAGCGCCTGTCCGACGTCCTCGCCGCGACCTCGCTCAACTTCGACGTGTCCGTCTTCGAGCTGTTCGGCCCGCTGCTGTCCGGCGGCCGGATCGAGCTGGTCCGCGACGTGCTCGCGCTGCTGGACGCACCCGAGGGCCGGCACTACGGCCTGGTCAGCGCCGTCCCGTCGGCGCTCGCCCACACCCTCGGCCAGGCCGGCGCCCCGCGCTTCGGCGCCGACCTCGTGGTGCTGGCCGGCGAGGGCCTGGCCGCGCACACCGCGGACGCGATCCGGGCCGCCGTACCCGGCGCGCGCCTCGCCAACATCTACGGCCCCACCGAGGCCACCGTGTACGCCACCGCCTGGTACGAGGGCGAGGACGGCGCCGGGCGCACCCCGCCGATCGGCCGCCCCCGCCGCAACACCCGGGCGCTCGTCCTGGACGCCGGCCTGCGGCCGGTCCCGGCGGGCGTCGCGGGCGAGCTGTACCTGGCCGGCGAGGGCCTGGCCCGCGGCTACCTGAACCGCCCCGGCCTGACCGCCGAGCGCTTCGTCGCCGACCCGTACGGCCCGGCCGGCTCCCGGATGTACCGCACCGGCGACCTCGTGCGCCGCAACGCCGACGGCGAGATCGAGTACCTCGGCCGCACCGACTTCCAGGTCAAGGTGCGCGGCTTCCGGATCGAGCTCGGCGAGATCGAGGCCGTGCTCGCCAAGCACCCCGCCGTCGCCCAGGCGGCCGTCCTGGTCCGCGAGGACACCCCCGGGGACCAGCGCATCGTGGCTTACGTCGTCCCGGCGAACGGCGCCGAACCGGAGCCCGCCGAGCTGCGCGCGCGGGCCGCCGCCGCGCTGCCGGAGTACATGGTCCCGTCCGCCTTCGTCCCGCTGGAGCGGCTGCCGCTCAACCCGAACGGCAAGCTCGACCGGCGCGCCCTGCCCGCCCCCGACTTCGGGGCCGCGGCCGGGGCCGGGCGGGCCCCGCGCGACGAGCGCGAGGAGCAGCTGGCCGGCCTGTTCGCCGAGGTGCTCGGCGTGCCGCGGGTCTCGATCGACGACGGCTTCTTCGACCTCGGCGGGCACTCGCTGCTCGCCACCCGGGTGGTCAGCCGGGTGCGGACCCTGTTCGGCGTCGAGCTGCCGGTGCGCGCCCTGTTCGAGACCCCGACCGTCGCCGCCCTCGGCGAGCGGATCGGCGCCGCGGGCCGGGCCCGGCAGGCGCTCACCGCCCGGGTGCGCCCGGAGTCGGTGCCGCTGTCCGCCGCGCAGCGCCGGCTGTGGTTCCTCAACCGCTTCGAGCAGCGCACCGGCACCTACAACCTGCCGCTCGCCGTCCGCCTCACCGGCCCGCTCGACGCCGCCGCCCTGGCCACCGCCCTCGGCGACCTCACCGCGCGGCACGAGAGCCTGCGGACCGTCTTCCCGGACGCCGACGGCCGGCCGCGCCAGCAGGTGCTCCCCGCCGCCGGGGCGCGCCCGGTGCTGCACACCGCGCCGTACGACGCCGCGGCGCTCGCCGCGGCCGCCGCGCTGGACTTCGACCTCGCCGCCGAAGTGCCGCTGCGCGCCCACCTGTTCGCCGTCTCCGCCACCGAACACGTGCTGCTCGTGGTGATCCACCACATCGCCGGCGACGGCTGGTCGATGGCCCCGATCGCCCGCGACCTCGCCGCCGCCTACGCGGCCCGACTGGACGGCCGCGCACCGGAGTTCACCCCGCTGCCGGTCCAGTACGCCGACTACACGCTCTGGCAGGCCGAGGTCCTCGGCGACGAGGCCGACCCGGCGAGCGAACTCGCCCGCCAGACCGGCTACTGGCAGCGCACCCTCGCCCGGCTGCCCGAGGAGCTGGCCCTGCCCGCCGACCGGCCGCGCCCGGCCGAGCAGAGCTTCCGCGGCGACACCGTGCCGCTGCACCTGCCCGCCGACGCGCACGCCGCGCTCACCGCGCTGGCCCGCGAGGCCAACGCGAGCGTCTTCATGGTCGTCCAGGCCGCCCTGGCCGCCCTGCTCGGCCGGCTCGGCGCCGGCGAGGACGTCCCGATCGGCTCGCCGATCGCCGGGCGCACCGACGAGGCCCTGGACGAGCTGGTCGGCTGCTTCGTCAACACCCTGGTGCTGCGCACCGACCTGACCGGCGACCCGACCTTCCGGGAGCTGGTCGGACGGGTCCGGGAGACCGACCTCGCCGCCTACGCCCACCAGGACGTGCCGTTCGAGCGCCTGGTCGAGCTGCTCAACCCGGAGCGCTCGCTGGCCCGCCACCCGCTGTTCCAGGTGATGCTCTCGCTGCAGAACAACGCGGCGGCCGAGCTCGTGCTGCCCGGACTGGCCGTCGAGCCGCACCCGGCCGTGGTGGACGGCGCCAAGTTCGACCTGTCCTTCCAGCTGGCCGAGGAGTTCAGCGCCGACGGCACGCCGGCCGGCGTCGGCGGCCGGATCGAGTACGCGACCGACCTGTTCGACCGGGACACCGCGGCCGTCCTCGCCGGGCGGTTCGCCCGCGCCGTGACCGCCCTGGTCACCGCGCCGGACCGGGCGCTGTCCGAACTCGACCTGCTCACCGCCGAGGAGCGCCGCCGCGTCCTCGTCGAGTGGAACGACACCGCCCGCGAGGTGCCCGCCACCACGCTGCCCGCGCTGTTCGAGGCGCAGGCCGCCCGCACCCCCGGCGCCCCCGCCCTGACGGCCGCCGGCGAGCGGCTGACCTTCGCCGAACTCGACGCCCGCGCCAACCGGCTGGCCCGCCTGCTGGCCGGGCGGGGCATCGGCCCGGAGCGCTTCGTCGCCGTCGCCCTGCCGCGCACCGCCGACCTGGTCGTCGCGCTGCTCGCCGTCATGAAGGCCGGCGCGGCCTACGTCCCCGTCGACCCGGCGCTCCCGGCCGGGCGCATCGCCCAGCTGCTCCAGGACGCCGGCACCGCCGCCGTCATCACCGGCGACGGCGCCCGCGACGCACTGCCCGCCGACCGCGGCGGCGAGCGGATCGACCTCGGCTCCCCGGCGGTCGTCCACGAGCTGCGCGAGCTGGCCGGCACCCCGCTGACCGACGCCGGGCGCACCGCCGCCCTGCGGCCCGCGCACCCGGCGTACGTCATCCACACCTCCGGCTCGACCGGCAAGCCCAAGGGCGTCGTCGTCCCGCACGCGGGCCTCGGCAACCTGTTCCACCACCACTTCACCGAGCTGTACGCGGCGGACATCGCCGCCGCCGGCCGCCCGCTGCGCGCGGCGCTCACCGCCGCCGTGTCCTTCGACGCCTCGCTCGACCCGGTGCTCTGGCTGGTCGCCGGCCACGAACTGCACCTCGTGGACGACGACACCCGGCGCGAGCCGCAGGCCCTGATCGGCTACGTCCGGGAGCACCGGATCGACTTCCTGGAGCTCACCCCGTCCTACGCCGAGCAGCTCGTCGAGCAGGGCCTGGTGCGGGACGCGTCGGCCCGGCCGCGGATCCTCGCCCTCGGCGGCGAGGCCGTGAGCCCGGCCCTGTGGCAGGAGCTCGCCCGCACCCCGGGCGTCACCGGCTACAACCTGTACGGCCCGACCGAGGCCACCGTCGACAGCGCCACCGCGAGCACCGCGGACACCGCGCGGCCGCTGGTGGGCCGCCCGGTGGCGAACGCCCGCGCCCTCGTCCTCGACGAGCGCCTGCGGCCCGTCCCGGCGGGCGTCGCGGGCGAGCTCTACCTCGCGGGCGCCGGACTCGCGCGCGGCTACCTCGGCCGCCCCGACCTCACCGCCGAACGCTTCACCGCCGACCCCTACGGCCCGGCCGGCAGCCGGATGTACCGCACCGGCGACGTCGTGCGCTGGACCGCCGACGGCCGGCTCGACTACCTCGGCCGCACCGACGACCAGGTCAAGATCCGCGGCTTCCGCATCGAACTCGGCGAGATCGAGACGGTCCTGGCCCACTACGAGGGCGCGCTGCGTTCGGCCGTGGTCGTCCGCGAGGACCAGCCCGGCATCAAGCGCCTGGTGGCGTACGTCGTGCCGCGCGGCGGCGCCCTCGACGAGGCCGTGCTGCGCGCCCACCTGGCCGCCGCGCTGCCCGCGTACATGGTCCCGTCCGCCTTCGTCGCGCTCGACGAGCTGCCGCTGACGGTCAACGGCAAGCTCGACCGCCGCGCCCTGCCCGCGCCCGAGTACCGCGGCACCGGCCGCGGACGGCCGCCGCGCACGCCGGGCGAGGAGGTCCTCTGCGGGATCTTCCGCGACCTGCTGGGCGTGGCCGAGGTGTCCGCCGAGGACGGCTTCTTCGAGCTGGGCGGCGACAGCATCGTCTCCATCCAGCTGGTCAGCCGCGCCCGCAAGGCCGGGCTGGTCCTCACCGCCCGCGACGTGTTCCGGCACCGCACCCCGGAGGCGCTGGCCGCCGTCGCCGGCACCGCCGCCGCGCTGCCGGTGGAGGAGCCCGGGGCCGCGTACGGGCTCGTCCCGGAGACGCCGATCGTCGGGTGGCTGCGCGAACTCGGCGGCGCCGTCGACGGGTTCAGCCAGACCATGGTCGTGCGGACGCCCGCCGGCGCCACCTTCGAGCGCCTGGCCGACGCGCTGCAGACGCTCCTGGACCACCATGACGTGCTGCGCGCCCGGCTGGTCCGCGGCGCCGACGCGTGGAACCTCGACGTCCCCGAGCCGGGCACCGTCCGCGCCGCCGACGTCCTGCGCCGCGCCGAGGGCGCCGACCTCGCCGCCGAGGCCCGCGCCGCCCAGCTGCGACTCGACCCGGACGCCGGTGTGATGCTCCAGGCCGTCTGGTCAGAGCAGCAGGGCCGCCTGCTGGTGATGGCGCACCACCTGGTGGTGGACGGCGTTTCGTGGCGCATCCTGCTGCCGGACCTCGCCCACGCCTACGAGGGCACCCCGCTGGAGCCCGTCCCCACGTCCTTCCGCCGCTGGGCCGAGCAGCTCACCGCGCTCGACCGCTCCGCCGAACTCCCGCTCTGGCAGGCCCAGTCGGCCGGCGAGGACGCGCCGCTCGCGGAGCTGGACCCGGCCGTCCACACGGCGGCCACCGTCCGGCACCTGTCGCTGACCCTGCCGTCGGACGTCACCGGCACGCTGCTCACCGACACCGCCGCGCGCTACCGCGCCACCGTCAACGACGTCCTGCTCGCCGGCTTCGCGCTCGCCGTGAACGCCTGGCGCCCCGGCCAGGGGACGGGTGTGCTCGTCGACCTGGAGGGCCACGGCCGCGAGAACGTCGTCGAGCACGCCGACACCACGCGCACGGCCGGCTGGTTCACCAGCATGTTCCCCGTCCGCCTCGACCCGGGCACGGCCACCGACCCGGCCCGCGCGCTCAAGGCCGTCAAGGAGCAACTGCACGCCCTCCCGGACAACGGCATCGGCTACGGCCTGCTGCACGGCGCGCTCGACGACGCGCCCCGTCCGCAGCTCGGCTTCAACTACCTCGGCCGCTTCGCGGCGGGCGAGACGGACGCCGACTGGGCGCTGTGCACGGACATCGCGCTCGGCGACGGCCGCGACCCCGCCATGCCGCTCGCCCACGCCATCGACCTCAACGCCGCCACCCTCGACACCCCCGAAGGCCCGCAGCTCACCGCCGACTGGTCCTGGCCCGACGGCCTCTTCACCGAGGACCGTGTCCGCGAGCTCGCCGAGGCCTGGTTCACCGCCCTGCGCACCCTCGCCGCCACCGACGGCAGCGGCCTGACTCCGTCGGACGTCCGCCCGCTGGTCGAGGTCTCGCAGGAGCAGATCGACCGCCTGGAGGCCGAGCACGGCCCCCTCGCCGACCTCCTCCCCCTCTCCCCCCTCCAGCAGGGCCTCTACTTCCACGCCACCTACGACACCGACGGCCAGGACGTCTACACCGTCCAACTCGCCCTCGACATCGAGGGATCCGTCGACCGGGACGCGCTGCGCTCGGCGCTGCGCACCCTCCTCGCCCGGCACCCGAACCTGCGCGCCGCCTTCCGCCAGGACGGCACCGCCGCGCCGCTCCAGGTGATCCCGGCGGACGTCGAACTCCCGTTGCGCGAGGTGGACTTCACCAACCTGCCCGAGGACGGGCGGGCGGCGGCGGCCGACCGGCTCACCGCCGAGGACCGCACCCGGCGCTTCGACCTCGACCGGCCCCCGCTGATGCGTTTCACCCTCATCAGCACCGCCGCCGACCGGCACCGGCTGGTCGTCAGCCACCACCACCTGCTGCTGGACGGCTGGTCCATGCCGGTCTTCCTCGGCGAGCTGTTCGCCCTCTACGGCACGCGCGGCGACGCCGCCGGGCTCGCCCGGGTGACGCCCTACCGCGACTACGTGGACTGGATCGCCGGCCAGGACCGCACCGCCGCCGAGGCCGCCTGGCGGCAGGTGCTGGACGGGCTGGAGGAGCCGACGCTGCTCGCCGCCCCCGACCCGTCCCGCGCCCCCGTCCTGCCGGTCCGCACCCGGCTGGAACTGCCCGAGGAGCGGACGGCCGCGCTGGCCCGCTTCGCCCGGGAGCGCGGGGTCACCGTCAACACCGTGGTCCAGGCCGCGTGGGCGATGGTGGTGGGCCGCCTGACCGGCCGCGACGACGTGGTCTTCGGCGGGACGGTCTCGGGCCGTCCGCCACAGGTCCCGGGCGTCGAGTCGATGGTCGGCCTGTTCATCAACACCCTGCCGGTGCGCGTGGCGCTCGACCCCGCAGAGCGCTTCGGCGCGCTGCTGGAACGCCTCCAGGACCAGCAGGCCGGGCTCATGGACCACCAGTACCTGCCGCTCGCCGACCTCCAGCGGATCGCCGGGCTCGGTGAACTCTTCGACACCCTCGTGGTGTTCGAGAACTACCCGCTCGACGCCGACGGGCTGCGCACGGCCGCCGGCGGGCTCGGCATCGTGGGCGGCGACAACCACGAGTCCACCCACTACCCGCTGAGCCTCACCGTGAGCCTCGGCCGCTCCCTCGGCCTCGACCTCGCGCACCGGCCCGACCTGCTCCCGCAGGAGCGGGTGGACGGGCTCGCCGCGACCTTCGTCCGCCTGCTCGGCGAGGCCGCCGCGCTCGCGGAGGAGCCGGTCGGGCGGCTGCGGCTGGGCGAACCGGCGGGCGAGGCGCTGGTCCTCGGCGCGTGGGCCGGTTCGACGGAGGCGGCGCCGGTGCTGGAGCCGCTGCTCGGGCGCTTCGCCCGGCAGGTCGCGGCGACGCCGGACGCCACCGCCGTCATCAGCGGCGATGAGCGGCTCAGCTACGCGGAACTCGACTCCCGCTCCAGCCGGTTGGCCCGCCTGCTCGTCGAGCGCGGCGCCGGGGCGGAGGGCTACGTCGCCGTCGCCCTGCCGCGCACCGCGGACCTGCTCGTCGCCCTGCTCGCCGTCCAGAAGTCCGGCGCCGGCTACGTCCCGCTCGACCCCCAGCACCCCGCCGAGCGCCTCGGCTACGTCCTGGAGGACGCCCGGCCCTCGCTCCTGCTCACGACGCGGGAGACCGCCGCCGCCCTCCCGGCGACCGGCACCCCGGTGCTGTTGCTCGACGACGCGGCGGTCTCCGAGCAGCCGGACGGGCCTCTTGAGCTGGTCCACGACGGCCGGACGCCCGCCTACGCGATCTACACCTCGGGCTCCACCGGCCGGCCCAAGGGCGTCGTCATCCCCCGCGCCGCGCTCGACAACTTCCTCACCGACATGTCGGCACGCGTCCCGATGGACGGCACCGACCGGCTCGTCGCGGTCACCACCGTCTCCTTCGACATCGCCGCCCTGGAGCTCTACCTCCCCCTCCTCAACGGCGCCGCCGTCGTCATCGCGAGCAAGGACGAGGTCCTCGACCCCGAAGCCCTCGCCGCCCTCATCACCAAGACCGACGCCACCGTCCTCCAAGCCACCCCCTCCCTCTGGCAGACGCTCACCGCCCAGGTACCGCAGGCGCTTTCCGGCCTGCGCATGCTGGTCGGCGGCGAAGCGGTACCGGGTGCACTCGCCGAGGCGATGGCCTCGGCCGGGCGGTCGGTGCTCAACGTGTACGGCCCGACGGAGACGACCATCTGGTCCACCACCGCCGTCCTGGACGGCACCACGGCCAGCCCCTCCATCGGCCGCCCGATGCTCAACACCCGCGCCTACATCCTCGACTCGGCCCTGCGCCCCGTCCCCGAAGGCACCCCCGGCGAGCTCTACCTCGCCGGCACCGGCCTCGCCCGCGGCTACCTCGGCCGCCCCGCCCTCACCGCCGAACGCTTCACCGCCGACCCCCACGGCACCCCCGGCACCCGCATGTACCGCACCGGCGACCTCGCAAAGTGGGCCCAAGACGGCACCATCGACTACCTCGGCCGCACCGACTTCCAGGTCAAGGTCCGCGGCTTCCGCATCGAACTCGGCGAAATCGAATCCGTCCTCGTCAAACACGACAGCGTCACCCGCGCCGCCGTCGTCGTCCGCGAAGACCGCCCCGGCGTCAAACTGCTGGTCGGCTACGTCGTGCCGGACGGCACCGCCGACCCGGCCGGGCTGCGCGCCCACGTGGCCGCCGAGCTGCCGGACTACATGGTCCCCGCCACGATCGTCCTGCTGGACGCGCTGCCGCTCAACACCAACGGCAAACTCGACCGCAAGGCCCTCCCCGCCCCCGACTTCGCCGACCGCACACCCGGCCGCGCACCCGCCACCGAACGCGAGAAACTCCTCGCCACCCTCTTCGCCGACGTCCTCGGACTACCCGTGGTCGGCGCCGACGACAGCTTCTTCGCCCTCGGCGGCGACAGCATCACCTCCGTCCAACTGGTGGGCCGCGCCCGCCTGGCCGGCCTGGTGCTGACGCCCCGCGAGGTCTTCCGGCACAAGACGGTCGAGGCGCTGGCCGCCGCCCTGCCCGAGTCCCCGGCCGAGCTCGCGCTCGCGCCCGACCCGGAGGGCGCGGACCCGGCGGTCGGCGCGCTCCCGGCCACCCCGATCATCCGCTGGCTGCGCGAACTCGGCGGCCGAATCGACGGGTTCAACCAGTCGGTGCTCGCGCCGGTGCCCGCCGGGCTCACCGCAGACGTGCTGTCGGCCGTGCTCCAGGCCGTCCTGGACCACCACGACGCGCTGCGCGCCCGCCTGGTCCGCGGCCCGTCGGCCTGGACCCTGGAGGTGCCGCCGAAGGGCGCGCCGACGGCCGCCGGCCTGATCCACCGGGTCGACGTCGCCGGCCTCACCGCGGCCGAGGCCGCCGCCCGACTGGACACCGAGGGCCGCGCCGCCCAGGACCGGCTCGACCCGGACGACGGCGTCATGGTCCAGGCGGTCTGGTTCGACGCCGGCCCGCAGGCCCCCGGCCGGCTGCTGCTCGTCCTGCACCACCTGGTGGTCGACGGCGTCTCCTGGCGGATCCTGATGCCGGACCTGATGGCCGCGTACGAGGCCGTCGCGGCCGGCCGGGAGCCCGTCCTGGCGCCGGTGTGGACCTCCTTCCGGGCCTGGGCCCGCGGCCTCGCCCGCGCCGCCCTCACCCCGGAGCGCACCGCCGAACTCCCGGTCTGGACCGCCATGCTGGCCGGCTACCAGGAGCCCCCGCTGGGCACCAGGGCGCTCGACCGCACCCGCGACCTCGCGGCCGGCGCCCGGCAGTACACCGTGACGCTGCCCGCCGACGTCACCGGCCCGCTGCTGTCCACCGTGCCCAGCGTGCTCGGCACCGGCGTCAACGAGGTGCTGCTCACCGCGTTCGCGCTCGCCGTCACCGGCTGGGACCGCGCCCGCGGCCGGGAGCGGTCGGCCGGCGTCCTGCTGGACCTGGAGGGCCACGGCCGCGAGGAACTGCTCGCCGGGGTCCTGCCGGACGCCGACGTCTCGCGGACGGTCGGCTGGTTTACCAGCATGTTCCCGCTGCGGCTCGACCCCGGGGTCGCCGCCGCCGACTGGCCGGAGCTGCTGGCCGGCGGCCCCGCCGCCGGGCGGGCCCTGGCCGCGGTGGCCGGACAGCTCGCCGTCCTGCCCGACAACGGCGCCGGGTACGGGCTGCTGCGCCACCTCAACCCGGAGACGGCGGGCGTGCTCGCCGCCCTCCCCGAGCCGCAGCTCGGCTTCAACTACCTGGGCCGCTTCGGCGCCGGGGACGGCGAGGACGACGGCGACGGCGGCCTCGGCGGCAGCGACGCCGCGATGCCCGCCGGCCACGCCCTGGAGCTCAACTCGCTGGCCCAGGACCGCCCGGACGGCCCGCACCTGGTGGCCTCCTGGAGCTGGCCCGGCGAGCTGTTCGCCGAGGACGAGGTCGCCGCCCTGGCCGCCGCGTGGTTCTCGGCCCTGCGGGCGCTGGTCGCCCACGCCGCGGACCCCTCGGCCGGACCGGTCGAGGCCCTCGCGCCCCGGCCCGCCGCACCGGCTCCCTCGGCTGCACGGCCCGCACCGCTGCTGGATCTCGACCAGGACGAGATCGACGCGTTCGAAGAAGACTTCGAGTTCTGAGTTGGAGAGAAGCGACATGACCAAGGCAGCGACCACGGCAGCGACCACGGCGGCGACGACGGCGGCGACGACGGCGGCGACGATGGCGGCGACGACCAAGGCCAAGCCACGCATCGAGAGCATCCTGCCGCTCTCTCCGCTCCAGCAGGGCCTGCTGTTCCACGCCCGCTACGACACCCAGGGCCCGGACGTCTACACGATGCAGCTCGCGCTGGACATCGAGGGCGAGCTGGACACCGACGCGCTGCGCGGCGCCTGCGCCGCCCTGCTGCGCCGGCACGCCGGCCTGCGGGCCGCGTTCCGGTACCGCAAGAACGGCGAGCCGGTCCAGCTGATCCCGTTCGAGGTCGCCCCGGACTTCACCGTCGTCGACCTCACCGGCCGACCATCCGGCGCGTGGGCGCACGCCGCCGAGGCCGTCGCGGCCGAGGACCGCGCCCGCCGCTTCGACCTCGCCCGCCCGCCGCTGATCCGCTTCACCCTGGTCTCCCAGGGCGCGGACCGGCACCGGTTCCTCGTCACCGTGCACCACATCCTGGTCGACGGCTGGTCCCGGGCGACGGTCATCGGCGAACTCTTCGAGCTGTACGGGCTGCTGCGGCGCGGCTCCGACGAGCGCGCGCTGCCGCCCGTCGCCCCCTACCGCGACTACCTCACCTGGGTGGCCGCCCAGGACCGCGCCACCGCCGAGGCCGCCTGGCGGGAGGTGCTCGGCGGGCTGGAGGAGCCGACGCTGCTCGCCGCCCCCGACCCGTCCCGCGCACCGGTCGTCCCGGTCGCCACCCGGGCGGAGCTGCCGACGGCGCAGACCGCCGCCCTGGTCCGCTGGGCCCGCGAGCGCGGCGTCACCGTCAACACCGTCGTGCAGGCGGCCTGGGCGATCGTCCTCGGGCGGCTCACCGGCCGCGACGACGTGGTCTTCGGCGGGACGGTCTCGGGCCGTCCGCCACAGGTCGCGGGCATCGAGTCGATGGTCGGCCTGTTCATCAACACCCTGCCGGTGCGCGTGGCCCTCGACCCGGCCGAGACCTTCGGCGCCCTGCTGGAGCGCCTCCAGGACCAGCAGGCCGGGCTCATGGACCACCAGTACCTCGGCCTCAGCGACGTGCTGCGCACCGCCGGGCACGGCGAACTCTTCGACACCCTGCTCGTGTTCGAGAACTACCCGGTGGACACCGAGGGCCTGCGCCGCTCGGCGGGCGGCCTCGGCGTCGTCGACGGCCGCAACCACGAGGGCACCCACTACCCGCTGAGCCTCACCGTCGGCCTCGGCGGCACGCTGGCGCTGGACCTCGCGCACCGGCCCGACCTGCTCTCGCAGGAGCGGGTCGACGGGCTCGCCGCTGCGCTGCTGCGCCTGCTCGGCGAGGCGGCTTCGGTGGCCGAACTTCCCGTCGGGCGGCTGCGGTTGTCGGACGGGACCCGAGTGCTCGACGCGTGGGCCGGTTCGGCGCAGGCGGCGCCGGTGCTGGAGCCGCTGCTCGGGCGCTTCGCCCGGCAGGTCGCGGCGACGCCGGACGCCACCGCCGTCATCAGCGGCGATGAGCGGCTCACCTACGCCGAACTCGACGCGCGCTCCAGCCGGTTGGCCCGCCTGCTCGTCGAGCACGGCGCCGGGGCGGAGGGCTACGTCGCCGTCGCCCTCCCCCGCTCCACCGACCTGCTCGTCGCGCTGCTCGCCGTCCAGAAGTCCGGCGCCGGCTACGTCCCGCTCGACCCCCAGCACCCCGCCGAGCGCCTCGGCTACGTCCTGGAGGACGCCCGGCCCTCGCTCCTGCTCACGACGCGGGCCACGGCGGAGGGCCTGCCCGGCACGCCGACGCTGCTGCTCGACGATGCGGCAGTGCGGGAGCAGCTCGCCGCCCAGTCCGCCGAACCGCTCCGGCTTCAGCACGACGGCCGCACCCCCGCCTACGCGATCTACACCTCGGGCTCCACCGGCCGGCCCAAGGGCGTCGTCATCCCCCGCGCCGCGCTCGACAACTTCCTCACGGACATGTCGGCACGGGTGCCGATGGACGGCACCGACCGCCTGATCGCCGTCACCACCGTCTCCTTCGACATCGCCGCCCTGGAGCTCTACCTCCCCCTCCTCAACGGCGCCGCCGTGGTGGTGGCGAGCAAGGACGAGGTCCTCGACCCCGAAGCCCTCGCCGCCCTCATCACCAAGACCGACGCCACCGTCCTCCAAGCCACCCCCTCCCTCTGGCAGACGCTCACCGCCCAGGTACCGCAGGCGCTTTCCGGCCTCCGGATGCTGGTCGGCGGCGAAGCGGTACCAGGTGCGCTCGCCGAGGCGATGGCCTCGGCCGGGCGGTCGGTGCTCAACGTGTACGGCCCGACGGAGACCACCATCTGGTCCACCACCGCCGTCCTGGACGGCACCACGGCCAGCCCCTCCATCGGCCGCCCGATGCTCAACACCCGCGCCTACATCCTCGACTCGGCCCTGCGCCCCGTCCCCGAAGGCACCCCCGGCGAGCTCTACCTCGCCGGCACCGGCCTCGCCCGCGGCTACCTCGGCCGCCCCGCCCTCACCGCCGAACGCTTCACCGCCGACCCCCACGGCACCCCCGGCACCCGCATGTACCGCACCGGCGACCTCGCCCGCTGGACCCCCGACGGCACCATCGACTACCTCGGCCGCACCGACTTCCAGGTCAAGGTCCGCGGCTTCCGAATCGAACTCGGCGAAATCGAATCCGTCCTCGTCAAGCACGACAGCGTCACCCGCGCCGCCGTCGTCCTCCGCGAAGACCGCCCCGGCGTCAAACTGCTGGTCGGCTACGTCGTCCCCGCCGCAGGGACGACCCCGGACCCGGCCGCCCTGCTGGCCCACATCGCCGCCGACCTGCCCGACTACATGCTCCCGGCCACGATCGTCACCCTCGACGCCCTGCCGCTCAACACCAACGGCAAACTCGACCGCAAGGCCCTCCCCGCCCCCGACTTCGCCGACCGCGCACCCGGCCGCGCCCCCGCCACCGAACGCGAGAAGCTCCTCGCCACCCTTTTCGCCGAAGTCCTCGGACTACCCGAGGTCGGCGCCGACGACGACTTCTTCGCCCTCGGCGGCCACTCGCTCCTCGCCACCCGCCTGATCAGCCGGATCCGCGCCGAGCTCGACGTCGAACTGCCCGTCCGGGCCCTCTTCGAGGCGCCGACCGTGGCCGCCCTCGCCGAGCGGGTCGGCGGCGCCGACCGCGCCCGCCAGGCGCTCACCGCCCGCCCGCGGCCCGCCACCGTCCCGCTCTCCCCCGCCCAGCGGCGGCTCTGGTTCCTCGGCCGGTTCGAGGACGCCGGCGGCACCTACAACCTGCCGATGGCGATCCGCATCTCCGGCGAGCTGCACGTCCCGGCGCTGCGCGCGGCCCTCGCCGACGTCGTCGCCCGGCACGAGAGCCTGCGGACCGTCTTCCCGGACACCGACGGCGACCCGCGCCAGCACGTCCTCGCCCCCGCCGAGGCCGCGCCGGCCGTCCCGGTCGTCGGCGCCACCGAGGAGGAGCTGCCCCGGGCGCTCGCCGCCACCGCCGCCCGGGACTTCGACCTCACCCGCGAGATCCCGCTCCGCGCCCGCCTGTTCGCCCTCGACGGCACCGAGTACGTGCTGCTGCTCGTGATCCACCACATCGCGGCCGACGGCTGGTCGATGGCCCCGCTCGCGCGCGACCTCTCCACCGCCTACCGCGCCCGCCGCGGCGGCACCGCGCCGGACTGGCAGCCGCTGCCCGTCCAGTACGCCGACTACACGCTGTGGCGCCAGGAGGTGCTCGGCGACGAGCACACCGCCGGCGGCGAACTCGCCCGCCAGATCGAGCACTGGCGCACCACCCTGGCCGGCCTCCCCGAGGAACTGGCCCTGCCCACCGACCGCCCCCGCCCGCCCGAGATGACCCACCGCGGCGGCACCGTCGGGCTCACCGTGCCCGCAGACGTCCACCGCGCGCTCGCCGTCCTCGCCCAGGGCCACCGCGCGAGCGTCTTCATGGCCGCCCAGGCCGCGCTCGCCGCCCTGCTCACCCGCCTCGGCGCGGGCGAGGACGTCCCGCTCGGCACCCCGGTGGCCGGCCGCACCGACCAGGCGCTCGACGAGCTCGTCGGCTTCTTCGTCAACACCCTCGTGCTGCGCACCGACACCTCCGGCGACCCGACCTTCCGCGAGCTGCTCGACCGCGTCCGCGAGGCCTCGCTGGCCGCCTACGCCCACCAGGACGTCCCGTTCGAGCAGCTCGTCGAGGTGCTCAACCCGGGCCGCTCGCTGGCCCGCCACCCGCTGTTCCAGGTGATGCTCTCCTTCCAGAACACCGCCGAGGCGAGCCTCGACCTGGACGGGCTGCGCACCACGTCCCAGCCGGTCGGCCTGCGGATGTCCAACTTCGACCTGTCCCTCGTGCTCGCCGAGCGCTTCACCGCCGACGGCACGCCGGACGGCCTCGCGGGCGGCGTCGAGTACGCCACCGACCTGTTCGACCGGGAGACCGCCCAGGACCTCGCCGACCGCTTCGTGCGGCTGCTCGCCGCGCTGGTCGCCGACCCGGACCGGCCGCTCTCCGCCCTCGACCTGCTCACCGCGGACGAGCGCCGGCGCGTCCTCGTCGAGTGGAACGACACCGCGAGCGACCACCCCACCGGCACCGTCCCCGGCCTCTTCGAGGCGGCCGCCGCCCGCACCCCCGACGCCACCGCCCTGGTCTTCCGGGACACCGCGCTCACCTTCGCCGAACTCGACGCCTGGGCCAACCGGCTGGCCCGCCGGCTCGTCGCCGACGGCGTCCGGCCCGAGCAGGTCGTCGCCGTGCGGCTGCCGCGCTGCGCCGAGCACGTCGTCGCGCTGCTCGCGGTCATGAAGGCGGGCGCCGTCTACCTGCCGGTCGACCGCGACTACCCGGCCGACCGCATCGCCTACATGACCGACGACGCCCGCCCGGTCGCCGAACTCGCCGACCCCGCCGAGGTGCTGGCCGTCCGGGACGACGCCCGGTGGTCCGCCGCCCCGCTCACCGCCGCCGAGCGCTCCGGCGCCCCGCGCCCCGACAACGCCGCGTACGTCATCTACACCTCCGGCTCCACCGGCCGCCCCAAGGGCGTCACCGTGCAGCACCGCAGCGTCGTCAACCTCTACCACGACCACTTCGAGCGCCTCTACGCCCGCGAGATCGCCTCGACCGGCGGGCGCCGGCTCAAGGCCGCGCTGGCCGCGTCGTTCTCCTTCGACGCCGCGATCGACCCGCTGCTGTGGCTGCTGCGCGGCCACGAACTGCACCTGATCGACGACGAGGCCCGGCACGACCCCGCCGCGCTCGCCGCCTACGCGCGCCGGGTCGGCGGCATCGACCACTTCGACACCACCCCCGGCCACTACCAGCAGCTCCACGAACTCGGCCTCACCACCGACGGATCCGCCCGCCCGCTGGTCGTCGCCCTCGGCGGCGAGGCGCTCGGCGAGGCGCTGCGCGCCGAACTCGCCGGGATCGACGGCGTGGTGACCTACAACCTGTACGGGCCCACCGAGACCACCGTCGACGCCGTCGGCCAGCGGATCACCGACGCCGGCCGGGTGCTGATCGGCCGCCCGCTCGACAACTACCGGGCGTACGTCCTGGACGCGGCCCTGCGCCCGGTCGCCCCCGGCGTGCCCGGCGAGCTGTACCTGGCCGGGGCCGGACTCGCGCGCGGCTACCTCGGCCGCCCCGGCCTCACCGCCGAACGCTTCACCGCCGACCCGTACGGCCCGGCCGGCTCCCGCATGTACCGCACCGGCGACCTCGCCCGCTGGACCCGCGACGGCCGCCTCGACTGCCTCGGCCGGGCCGACGACCAGGTCAAGGTGCGCGGCTTCCGGATCGAGCTCGGCGAGGTCACCGCCGCCATCGAGGCCCACCCCGACGTCGCCGTCGCGGCCGTCGTCGTCCGCGAGGACCGCCCCGGCATCCGCGAGCTGGTCGGCTACGCCGTCCCCGCCGCCGGGCGCGCCGTGCCCGCCGCCGAGGAGCTGCGCCGCGTGCTCGACGAGCGGCTGCCCGACTACATGGTCCCGGCCGCGATCGTCCCGCTCGACCGCCTCCCGCGCACCGTCAACGGCAAGCTCGACCGCGCCGCCCTGCCCGCTCCCGGCCCGCGCGCCGCCGGCACCGGCCGGGCGCCGCGCACCGCGCAGGAGAAGGCGCTGTGCGCGATCTACGCCGAGGTCCTCGGGCTGGAGAGCGTCTCGATCGACGACGGCTTCTTCGACCTCGGCGGCCACTCGCTGCTCGCCGTGCGGGTCGCCGGCCGGGTCCGCGCCCGGCTCGGCGCCGAACTCCCCGTCCGCGCCCTGTTCGAGGCGCCGACCCCGGCCGCCCTCGCCGAACGCCTCGGCGACGCCGCGAGCACCCGCCCGGCGCTGACCGCCCGGGTGCGGCCCGAGCCCGTGCCGCTGTCCGCCGCCCAGCGGCGGCTCTGGTTCCTCGACCGCTTCGAGGGCCCCGGCGCGACCTACAACCTGCCGATCGCCGTCCGCCTCACCGGGCCGGTCGTCCCGTCGGCTCTTGAGGCGGCCCTCGCCGACGTCACCGCGCGGCACGAGAGCCTGCGGACCGTCTTCCCCGACGCCGACGGGCGGCCGCAGCAGCTGATCCTGCCCGCCGACGCGGCCCGGCCGGAGCTGCTCCGCGCGCCGTACAGCGCCGAGGCGGTCGCGGCGGAGGCCGGGCGCGGCTTCGACCTGGCGCGCGAACTGCCTCTGCGAGCCGGACTGTTCACCGTCTCGGACGAGGAACACGTGCTGCTGGTGGTCGTGCACCACATCGCGGCGGACGGCTGGTCGATGGCGCCACTGGCCCGCGACCTCTCGGTGGCGTACGCGGCCCGACTGGGCGGCAGCGCGCCGGAGTTCACGCCGCTGCCGGTCCAGTACGCCGACTACACACTGTGGCAGGCCGAGGTCCTCGGCGACGAGCACGACCCGGCCGGCGAGCTCAACCGGCAGGTCGACTACTGGCGCACAGCACTCGCGGGACTGCCCGAGGAACTCCCGCTGCCCACCGACCGGCCCCGCCCGGCCCGGACGAGCTACCGCGGGGACACCGTCACGTTCACGGTCCCCTCCTCGGTTCATGGTCACCTCGCGGCGCTGGCCAAGGAGACGGGCACCAGCCTCTTCATGGTCGTCCAGGCCGCACTCGCCACGCTGCTGCACCGCCTCGGCGGCGGCGACGACATCCCGCTCGGCAGCATCATCGCCGGACGGACGGACGAGTCGCTCGACGACCTCGTCGGCTTCTTCGTCAACACGCTCGTCCTGCGCAACGACCTCTCGGGGCGGCCGACCTTCCGCGAACTGCTGCGCCGCGTACGGGAGACGGACCTCGCGGCGTACGCCAACCAGGACGTGCCGTTCGAGCGCCTCGTCGAGATCCTCAACCCCGAGCGCTCGATGGCCCGGCACCCGCTGTTCCAGGTCATGCTCGCGTTCCAGAACACCGGCGCGGCGACGCTCGACCTCGCGGGGGTGCGGGCGGCGCCGCACGAGGCGACGTTCGACGCGGCCAAGTTCGACCTGACCTTCCAGCTCGCGGAGTCGGAGGAGGGGCTGGCGGGCAGTGTCGAGTACGCCGTCGACCTGTTCGACCGGGCGACGGCGGAGGCGTTGGGCGCGCGGCTCGTCACGGTGCTGGAGGCCGTCGCGGCGGACCCGTCGGTCCGGGTCGGTGACGTCGACGTCCTGACCGGGGACGAGCGCGGACTCGTCCTCGGCGAATGGGCCGGCATCGCTCGGGAGTTGGCCCCGGCCACCTTCCACGGGCTCTTCGAGGCCGCCGTCGACGCCACGCCCTCGGCGCCCGCGATCGCGAGTGGCGAGCTCGTCCTGTCGTACGCCGAGGTGGAGGAGCGGGCCAACCGGCTCGCGCACTGGCTGCACGGCCAGGGCGTGGGTGCGGAGAGCATCGTCGCGCTGCTGCTGCCGCGATCCGTCGACATCGTCATCGCCCAGCTCGGCGTGCTGAAGGCCGGGGCGGCGTACCTGCCGATCGACCCCGACTACCCGAGCGACCGCATCAGCTACATGCTCGATGACGCGAAGCCGGCACTCGTCCTACGCGAACTCCCCTCCGTCTCGAAGGAATCGGCAGAGCGTCCCGGTGTCCCAGTCGACCAGGCCAACCCGGCGTACCTGATCTACACCTCCGGCTCCACCGGCCGCCCCAAGGGCGTCGTCGTCACCCACACCGGCATCGCCGCCTTCGCCACCGCCGAACTCCAGCGCTTCGACGTCACCCCCGACAGCCGCGTCCTCCAGTTCGCCTCACCGAGCTTCGACGCCTCCGTGTTGGAACTCGTCATGACCTTCGCCGCCGGCGCCACCCTCATCGTCCCGCCCGCCGGTCCCCTCGCCGGAGACGTCCTCGCCGACGTCCTGACGAGCGAGCGCGTCACGCATTCCTTGATCCCCCCGGCAGCCCTCGCCAGCGTCCCCGCTGGGGACTTCCCCCACTTCCGCAGCCTCATCGTCGGCGGCGACGCCACCTCCGCCGAACTCGTCGACCGCTGGGCCCCCGGCCGCCGCATGACCAACGCCTACGGCCCCACCGAATCCACCGTCGCCGCCACCATCTCCACACCGCTCGCTCCAGGCACGGGTGTGCCCACGATCGGCACCCCCATCCCGAACACGCGCACGCTGATCCTCGACGAACACCTCCGGCCCGTTCCCCCGGGTGTCACGGGTGAGCTCTACCTCGCCGGCCACGGCCTCGCCCGCGGCTACCTGGGCCGCCCCGCCCTCACCGCCGAACGCTTCACCGCCAACCCGTACGGCCCCGCTGGCACCCGCATGTACCGCACCGGCGACCTCGCCCGCTGGACCCCCGACGGACACCTCGACTACCTCGGCCGCACCGACGACCAAGTCAAAATCCGCGGCTTCCGCATCGAACTCGGCGAAATCGAAACCGTGTTGACCCGCCAAGCAGCCGTCGCCCGAAGCACGGTCGTCGTCCGCGAAGACCAGCCCGGCCTCAAGCGCCTCGTCGCCTACATCGTCCCGACCACCCCCGGCACCCTCGACACCGAAGCCCTCCGCGCCCACCTCGCCGCCGCCCTGCCCGACTACATGGTCCCGTCCGCCTTCGTCACCCTCGACGCCCTCCCACTGAGCGTCAACGGCAAGCTCGACCGCAAGCAACTCCCGGCCCCCGCAACCGAGTCGGCGGCCACTGCGCGCGGCCCGCGCTCGGCGCAGGAGGAGGTGCTGTGCGGCCTGTTCGCCGAGGTCCTGAAGGTGGACCGGGTGGGCATCGACGACAGCTTCTTCGAGCTGGGCGGCGACAGCATCACCTCCATCCAGCTGGTCAGCCGGATCCGGTCCGTCCTCGGCGTGAAGCTCGGCAACCGGGGCATCTTCGAGACGCCGACCGTCGCCCGCCTCGCCGAGAAGCTCGGCACCGGCCAGGACGGCGACGGCTTCGAGGTGCTGCTGCCGCTGCGCACCGGCGGCGACCGCCACCCGCTGTTCTGCGTGCACGGCGCCGGCGGCCTCAGCTGGCCGTACTCGTCGCTCCTCAAGCACATCGCCGCCGAGTACCCGGTCTACGGCCTCCAGGCCCGCGGCCTGGACGGCGCGGACGCCCGCATCGCGACCAGCGTCGAGGAGATGGCCGCGGACTACGTCGAGCAGATCCGCGCGGTGCAGCCCGAGGGCCCGTACCACCTGATCGGCTGGTCCTTCGGCGGGCTGGTGGCGCACGAGGTGGCCACCCTGCTCGTCGGGCAGGGCGCCGACGTCGCCCTGCTCGCCAACCTCGACCAGACCCCGTTCGACGAGTCCTGGACGACCGACGAGGGCTACACCAAGCCCACCGAACGGGACGTCCTGGAGACGCTGCTCGACTTCGTCGGCTACGACCTCGACGAGATCCGCTCCCGCCCCCTGGACCACCAGCGGGCGATGGAGCTGATCCGCGGCCGGGACAGCGCGCTCGGCAGCCTCTCGGAGCAGCACATCACCGCCTTCGTGAAGGTCGGCGTCAACAACCACGCGCTGAGCGACGGCTACCGGCCGCGCCGCTTCGACGGCGAGCTGCTGCTGTTCGTCTCGACGGTCGGCACCGACGACCCCGAGGCGCGGATCGCGGCCTCCGCGGCGGCCTGGCGGCCGCACGTGGCCGGCCGCATCACCACCCACCCGGTGCACGCGCACCACGGCCACCTGCTCCAGCCGGAGCCGGCGGCCGAGATCGGCCGCGTCCTGCTCGCCCGGCTGACCTCCGTCAACTGACCACCTCACACAGCAAAGGAGCCGTCATGGAAACGGCGATCTCGGCGGAGGGCCTCCGCAAGCGTTACGGCGACCACCAGGCGCTCGACGGCATCGACCTGGAGGTGCCGGCCGGCACCATCCTCGGCGTGCTCGGCCCCAACGGCGCCGGCAAGACCACCACCGTGCGCATCCTCACCACCCTGCTCGCGCCGGACGAGGGCCGGGCCACCATCGCCGGCTTCGACCTGCACACCCAGGCCAAGCAGATCCGCGCGAACGTCGGCCTCACCGGCCAGTACGCGGCCGTCGACGAGCGGCTCACCGGCCGCGAGAACCTCCAGCTGATCGGCCGCCTGCTGCGCCTCGGCCGGCGCGGCGCCAAGGCCAGGGCCGACGAGCTGCTGGAGAAGTTCGACCTGACGGCCGCGGCCGGGCGCCCGGCGAAGACGTACTCGGGCGGCATGCGCCGGCGCCTCGACCTGGCCGCGAGCCTGGTCGCCGCGCCGCCGGTGCTGTTCCTGGACGAGCCGACCACCGGGCTCGACCTGACCAGCCGGCTCGCGCTCTGGGACATGATCAACGAACAGGTCCGCAACGGCGTGACCGTCCTCCTCACCACCCAGTACCTGGAGGAGGCCGACCAGCTCGCCGACTCGATCGTGGTCATCGACAAGGGCGTCGTGATCGCCGACGGCACCCCGGACGAGCTCAAGCGCAAGGTCGGCGGCGAGCGCCTGGAGGTGTCGCTGGCCACGGCCGCGGACCTCGCCGACGCCACCCGGGTCCTGGCCGGGCTCGCCTCCGGCGAACCGAGCGTGGACGAGGACGCCCGGACGGTGTCCGTGCCGATGAGCGGCGGGGTGACCACCATCGCCGCCGCCGCCCAGGGCTTGCAGCAACTCGGCATCGAGCCGCAGGACTTCGCCGTCCGCCGGTCCTCGCTGGACGACGTCTTCCTCGCCCTCACCGGCAAGCAGGGCGCGGAGCCCGCTGCCGCCCCCGCCCAGTCCAAGGAGTTGCAGACAGCATGACTGAGGTGTTCAGCGACACGTTCGCGCTCGCGGGCCGCCAGATGCGGCACATCCGGCGGATGCCGGAGCAGCTCCTGGGCATCACCGTCATGCCGGTGGCGTTCGTCCTGGTCTTCGGGTACCTGTTCGGCAGCGCGATGCAGGTGCCGGGGCAGGGGGGCTACAAGGAATACATCATGGCGGGCATCTTCGCCCAGGTGATGCTGGCCAACCTGACCACCACGGCGGTCGGCGTGGTCGAGGACCTCAACAACGGTCTCGTGGACCGCTTCCGCGCCCTCCCCATCTCGCGCTCTTCGGTCCTCCTCGGCCGT
This sequence comes from Kitasatospora sp. NPDC057936, assembly GCF_042887525.1. Taxonomy (NCBI): domain Bacteria; kingdom Bacillati; phylum Actinomycetota; class Actinomycetes; order Kitasatosporales; family Streptomycetaceae; genus Kitasatospora; species Kitasatospora sp. NPDC057936. Next base: position 107,018 of record NZ_JBHVPD010000005.1, on the reverse strand, counting down.
ACCGTCGCGGACCTCGTGCTGGTCTCGTGGACCTCCGCGATCATGGCACTGGTCGGCTACCTGATCGGCTGGCGGGCCCACAACGGCATCCTGCAGACACTGGCCGGCTTCGGGCTGCTGCTGCTGATGGGCTTCGTGATGTCCTGGGTGGGCGCGCTGGTCGGCCTCTCGCTGCGCAGCCCGGAGGCGGTGAGCGCGCTGGCGGGCGTCGTGATGATGCCGCTGGCGTTCCTGTCGAACGCGTTCGTCCCGCCGCAGGGCCTGCCCGGCTGGATGCGGGTCGTCGTGGAGTGGAACCCGGTCAGCGCGGTGGTGTCGGCCGCCCGCGACCTCTTCGGCAACGACCGCGGCGCGTCGGACGGCGCCTTCCCGTCCGACCACCCGATCCTCGCCGCCACGATCGTGATGGGCGTGCTCCTGGCCATCGTCATCCCCCTGGCCGGCCGCGCCTACCAACGCGCCGCCGCCAAGCGCTGAGCCGTACGGCCGCGCCCCCGCTCGGCCCCGGCCGAGCGGGGGCGTTTCAGCCGAAGGGCAGTACGGCAGTGCTGCCGCCGGCGAGGACGCGCGCGTACTCGTCCCGGTCCTCGAAGGGCCGGTAGTTGACGACGGGATCACCGGCCCGGACGAGAGCGGTGGCACACACGAGGCACCAGGCCTGCGGAGGCTGCTCGTCGAGGTCTTCGATCGCGGCGGGAGCGGAGCACTGCGCACAGTTCACCATCGGGTCCTCCGGATGACATGGGGCCCAGATCAAGCAATACGAGATGCAGCCCCACCGGCCGTCATTGGTCTGGCAGATGGCCACTGATCGGCAGATCGCGGCCACGGTCCAGCAGAGTACTGCTCACCGACATGGCAGATCAGCGCACAACTGGAATGACCCCGGACCGCCAGTCGGACACCCGCTTGCGGACACTGGGCACCATCGGCAGCCCGTCCGTGTCGGCGGGGCTGAACCACGCCACTTCGTGGGACTCTTCCGAGATCCGGAGTTCGCCGCCGACCGGACGCCCGAGGAGGCAGATGCTGAACTCCTGCCGGACCTCGCCGTCGTCGTAGGCGAGGACGCGCCCGGGGTTGGTGTAGGTGCCGACGATCCCGGTGATCTCGATGCGGATGCCGGTTTCCTCGTACGTCTCGCGGATGCCGCACTCCCCGAGGGACTCGCCGATTTCCATCATGCCGCCGGGAAGGCCCCACATCCCGTTGTCGGTGCGGCGCTGGAGGAGGATGCGGCCCGCCTCGTCGACCACGACCACCGATGCGGCCGGCACCAGGCTGTTCGCCTTGGGAGCGTTCGGATCGTTCTCGTAGTCACGCCTGGGCATGCTCCACCTCCGGGATCGTCCACACATCGGCTCCTGCCCACAAGCCGAACCCCTGATTCCGGCGCCCCCGCTCGGCAGCGGCCGAGCGGGGGCGATGTCAGGCCGGACGAGCCGCCGAGACCGCGTCCGTGTAGAGCTCGGTCGTCAGGTCGTCCTCACCGATCCCGAGGTCGGTCAGCACTGCCCGGACGACGGCGAGCGCCGGCACGAGGTCGTCCCGCGTGGTCGCGGCGGTCTCGACTTCGATGAACGTGGCGTTCAGCTCCGGCACCCTGACGAGCGTGGCGAGCAAGTGCCGCCCGTCCCGCTTGAAGTCGTAGTTGCGGCACCGCTTCTCGAACCGGATTCGCGGGGTGAACCCGAGGCCCTTGACGATCTCGTGGGCAGCATCGGCGTCCTCAACCTGCGTCTCGTGTTCGGGCTTCGATCCGGATGCCTCGTCGACGCGGGCGCCTTTGTAGGTGAGAACGGTCCGGGTGTCGTCAGGCCCGTGAACAGTGCGGATCCGGAGTTCGCGGTCTTCGCCCATCAGGCTGCCGTCGGGGGCGTCGTAGTAGGTGTCCTGGTAGACCTCTGCGCGGCCGGCGCCGTACTGATCTCCCAACTGCTTGAGGACCGCCTCGGGGTCACGAACAACTGCCTTGAGCTCCGCCTCGATCGTCATTCCGGTCCCTCCGTCAGATCACACGCTCAGCGCCGTCCAGCAACACCTCAACCACGGGGATCCATAGATCAGCCGCCAGTCGTGCACCTGCTACGTCACGCAACTCTCCCTACCCGCTTACCGACTCGCGCCATCCGGCCAGAGGACCCGGACCGGGACGCCGCATCGCTCGGCGTAGGCGACGACGTCGGCTGTGCCCCCGTAGCCCCGGGCTGGCCGCCCATCCCAGACCGCGAGCACGAGATCCGCGAGGCCGACCAGGAGTTCGCTGCCCGCCATGTGGGCGGCGGAGTCCGAGGCAGTCATACCGGTGTGATGAACCTCCGATGCCCGCTCCAGGAGCCTGTCATAGAGCGGGTGGTGGTCGGCGGGCAGTGAGTCCCTGTACTCCTCGGCAGGAATGACGACTTCAATGTCCCCGCCCCGGCAGAGGACCATCTCGGCGAACCACGCATCAGGGCCGTCCGCGATGCACGAAATCCCCGTGACCGAACCACGCTGCTCGTCCAGGGCCGCAGCGAGCAGCTGCCGGACTTGCCGCTCCACGTCTTCGTTCAATCCCCGATGGCCGGTGATTCCGATGCGCATGCTGGCCTCCTACCAGGTACACGGCGTCTGGACGGTCATCGAAGTCCCGCACTACCGAGGCCGGATCATCGCAACAAGCGGCGGCGCTTGAGGAGACGGCTGGACCTCGTTGATGGCCTCGTATCCCCATGTCTCGTAGAGGGCCAAGACCTTGCCGTCACCGGCTGCGGGATTGACCATCAAGGTGACCTGGGGCTCGGTACGGCCGGACAGCAGCTCGTCGTGGATGCGCCTGGCCACCCCGGTCCCCCGCCACTGGGTGCGGACCCCGATCTCCTTGAGGGCGAGTGTCGGCAGAGCGGCCACCTCAGCAGGCAGCGGCTTGATCATCCGGGTCCACCAGCGGTCGCCTTCCTCGATGGTGTTGCCGTAGGCGTACCCGATCGGGACCTCGCCGGCGTAGCCGAGGACGAGTTCGAAGCCGGGCTCGCTGGCGTGGCGGCCGAGGCGCTCGGCGAAGGCGGCGACGCGGTAGTTCGGCAGGTGGAGGAGCGGGGCCCGCACATCCGCGTACGCCTCGATTAGCCTCGTTCGAGCTTCCTCGGTCAGCTCGCGATAGTGCTGCAGCTCTATGTCGATCACGCCTCGGTCCTCCTGAGATCGCTGCTGTAGTCCTGCCACGTCCGCGCGGCCGTGCTGTCTGCCGCTCCCCCGAACAGATCTGCTCCGAACCGGTCCAGCATCCCAGCAACACGTGGATGCTCGGCAAGACTGGCCGGGATGCCTGTAGCGGTCGTTACCGCCGGTTCCAAGTCGCCCTGGCCAAGTTGAGCCCTGGCGAGGCGCGCGGTGGTGATCGCCCGCGATCGCTGCATATGCGGTCGCAGCAGAGCCAGGCTCCGATGAGCGCATGCTTCGGCGTCCTCATACCTGCCGAGAGCCAGGAACGCCGCAAGGGAAAGCGATTCGAGCTCGGCGTGGTCATAGTGCGCGGTCAGCCACATGGGCCTGGAGACATTCGCGTCAGCGCGAGAAAGGGCTTCCTGGGCGCGCCCGATGGCGTGCCGAACGGCGTTGTGGTCACCAGTCAGGCCGTGGATGGCGGCGTGCCGGGCGTGGCCGAGAGAGGCGAACATCGGGTCTCGCCGGGTGATCGACAGTCGTCGTGCCACGTCATTGGCAGCGAGCGCGTCCGCAGGACGGCGCATGTGGCGGTAAAGGCTCCCGGCGTGCGACCAGATTCGGAATTGGATGGCCTGGTCGCCGGACATGGATGCGAGGCTGGCCGCGCGAACATGGTGCCGTGCGGCAGCGTCGAAGCGGCGACCGTCAATGGCCGCCCACATCGCGGAGGACATGAACGCAGCAGCGCACCCGTACAAGTGCTGCCGGACCCGCTGACTCGCCGATCCGGATTCTTGGAGAGCCAAGGCCTCGTCGGCGAAAGCTACGGCCTGGTCCTCGATGCTGCGACGGCCCCCATGTCGGTGATCGCTAGCGATGACGTCTGCGAACCTCGCGGTGATTCTCCCGACATCGCTGGTGCCGAGCCGGTGCGGGGCAGTGATGCCTGCGGGAGTAGCGGCGCCGATGGCGGCGGCCATGAACGATCGCCTGTTCACATCTGTCTCCGGTGCTGGTCGGCTCGTGCCGGGTTGCACAAACCCGAGGTCTGGACCAGTACACCCGAATACCGCCTGAAGCGCGGCCCTCATCTTCCCCGGCGGCCAAGCTGACTTACCTGTCAGCCAGTTGTGAACCGTACGCTCTGATACGGTGCCTGGCCTTCCGGTGAGGCGTTCGATCTCGGCATTCACTTCGCGTGCCAGCCCAGCCTGCGTCAGACCGAGCCGAGCCATGTGGTGCCGGAGCAAAAGGTTGCCCTCCATGTGCCGACCGTATCCGCTCTATCACCCTTCGCACATGCCGCCAGGTAATGGGCTCGTCAAGTTTTCCGGTGGCTGCCGGGTGCGCACGTGCCAACTCTTCCTCACAGGTAAGCAGTTGATGCCAGTTCACTGAATGCAAGGCGCTCCGCAGGATGAGTTGGACATCTCGACCCGGGGGTCTGCAGAGCACTACCGGCGGCGGCTTTGCGGTGTCCGCGAGGACGACACCAAGCCTCCGCACCAACTTCCGTTCAAGCGACCTGGAGCACTCATGGCGACTACCGAGCGTCCCCCCGACGTCCCGAGAGCCGCGAACGCCACCTCTTCGAAGGCCGCGTGCGTCGTCTGCGCGGCGTTCGACCGCATCGCGGATGCGGAGATGCGTAGGAAGTACCCGGAGGCCCGGCTGCCCGGCGTGTTGGCGGAACTCGAAAAGATCCGCGCTCGGCACGTGGCAGCCTGTCGGACGGTGGCCCATGTCTCTGCATGAGATCGCGCTGCGAAAGCAGGAACCCGCCGCCGACGCCGACGAGTGTCCTTCCTGCCTATGGTTCGAGGACCTCGAACGCCAGCACACGGAGCACCCGACGATCCTGCGCAAGGTCGCCAAATGGCGCGCTCTGCACCTGGAGCACGACGAATGCCTGGCGGCGCACGATGACGAATGACCCGGAGTCCCCGCTCCCGCCCTGGACCAACTTCCTTGGAGGTCCGATCCGGTACGACGAGCGCGACGAGGTCGGTCCGCCCGTGCGCCCCCTCGAACCGGTGACCGAGTCGCCGACCCTCCAGCGACTTCGGGCTGAAGTCCGGAAGATCAACAGCCGTAATTGGAGGGCCTAACGCGCCCGTGGTGGTTCTCCGGCGCCGGTACTACTCGGGCCGGCCGCCGATCGACGCGAGAGCGCCCCTCCCCCTAACCGCGCCGCTGACGAACTCGCGCGCCCACAGACTCCGCCCACATTGCCACGGTTGCCGCACCTACCGGGCGGCCCCAGAAGCACCACCTACAAGGAGGTACAACCTCATGTTCGTCCACTCCGATCGGCTCCTCACCGGGAGCCCGCTGCCCACCGGCGTCACCACGGCCGTGCCGTGGGGCGTCCGCAGGATGGCGCCGTACCCGGTGTTCTCGCCCGGATACGCCCGCGTCGAGATCGACCCCTCCACCCAGGCCGGTCGCTACTTCGACGCGACCGGGGCGGTCATGGAGATGCCCGGCCACGGCACCAGCACCGGTACCAATCCGCCCACCAACACCGGCAACCCGTCCGACGGCTCCGGCGGCGGCGGGGCCGGCGGCGGCGACCAGGACACGGGGAACGACGGCGATCAGTGACCGACGTCGGCCCGGTGCTGGTCGTCACCATCAAGGACGACCCCACGACCGACCTGGTGATCGTCGAGCTGCACGACCGGGGCGTCCCGGTCGTGCGGCTCGACTCCGGGGACTTCCCCCACGCCTTGTCGGTCGCGGCCACGATCAGCTCCGACGGCGTCGAGGGCTCGATCACGACGCCGTCCCGAACTGCCGACCTCTCGAAGGTCCGGTCCCTGTACTACCGGCGCCCGTCCGGGTTCGCGTTCCCGCACCTCGACGAGCAGGACGCCCGCTTCGCCGTCACCCAGGCCCGGTACGGCCTCGGCGGCATCATGGCGTCCCTTCCCGGCTGCCTGTACGTCAACCACCCGCACCGCATCGGCGACGCCGAGTTCAAGCCCTCCGGGCTCGCCGCCGCAGCCGCAGCCGGTTTCTCGATCCCTCCGACACTGATCACCTCGGAACCGGACACCGCGAGGGCGTTCATCAAGCGACACGGCCCTGTGATCTACAAGCCGTTGTCGGCACCGCTCTACCGCGTCGACGGCATCTCGTGCACCGTCGAGGTCGCAGAGGTGACCGCGGACGAGATCGACGAGGCGGTGGCCGGCACCGCCCACCTGTTCCAGCAGCGCGTCGACAAGGTCGCCGACGTCCGCGTCACCGTCATCGGCGACCAGGTCTTCCCCGTCCGGATCGACTGCGACCTGCTGGACTGGCGGACCGACTACAGCAAGCTCACCTACTCCGTCGCCACCCTGCCGCCCGGCGTCACCGAGGCCCTGCACGCCTACCTCGCCCACTTCGGGTTGGTCTTCGGCGCTTTCGACTTCGCGGTGGACCGGCAGGGCCGATGGTGGTTCCTGGAGTGCAACCCGTCCGGTCAGTGGTACTGGCTGGAGCCCGAGACCGGTCTGCCGATGCTCACGGCGATGGCCGACCTGCTGGAGAGGAAGACCGGATGACCCCGACCACCGGCGACAGCACCCGCCTCCGCCGCGAACTCGCCGATAGCCTGGCCGAGCGTGGGTTCCTGCGGACCGAACCGTGGCGCCACGCCGTGGAGGCCGTGCCCCGCGAGGAGTTCCTGCGCGGCGGCTTCTTCGACGTCGTCCCCGGCTCCGCGCCGACCGCCTGGAGCCCGGTCTTGCCCGACTCGCCGGGCTGGCTCGGACAGTGCTACCGGGACGAATCCCTGGTCACCCAGGTCGCCGGAACGATCGTGCCCGGCGACCTGCGGGGCGAGATCATGCGGGCCCCCACGTCCTCCAGCACCATGCCGAACCTGGTCGTGCGTATGTGGGAGAACCTCCAGGTCGAGGACGGCCACCGGGTCCTCGAAGCGGGCACCGGCACCGGTTACTCCACGGCGCTGGGCTGCCACCGCCTCGGCGACGGTCAGATCGTCTCCGTCGAGGTCGACCCGGAGGTCTCCGCGCGGGCCGGGATCTCGCTGGGGGCGTGCGGCTTCTTCCCCGAGCTCGTCGTCGGTGACGCCCTGACCGGCCACGCCGACGTCCGCCCGTTCGACCGGGTCATCGCCACCTGCGGCGTCCTCGCCATCCCGCCCGCGTGGATCGAGCAGACGAAACCGGGAGGGCTGATCCTGGCCACCGTGTGCGGCTGGATGTACTCCTCCGAACTCGCCCGACTCACCGTCCGGAAGGACGGCACCGCTCAAGGGCGCTTCCTGAACGGGCAGATCTCGTTCATGCTCGCCCGTCCTCACCTGCCTCCGCCGCTCGGGCTGCTGCCCGATCTGAACATCGGAGACGAACGCGGCGCCGTCCACGGGGCGGACGTCCTGGACGACTGGACGGCCCGCTTCGTCGCCCAGGTGGCAGCCCCGAGGTCCCAGAAGATCACGCTGAATGTCGACGGCCGGGATCAGCACGTCCTCATCGACGTCGAGGCCGGCGCCTGGGCAGTACTCACCCGGGACGGCGAGAAGTGGACCGTTCGCCAGGGCGGGCCGGCCCGCCTCTGGGACGCCGTCGAGGAACACCTGACGCGGTGGCTCACCGACGGCTCGCCGTCCCTGGACCGCTTCGAGATCACCGTCACCCCGGACGGCCAGACGATCACCTGGCCACGCCGACCGAGCTGAGGCGGGCCGCCGGACCCGTATCCCCGGTCGGCTGATTCCTGCGGCTTCGGCCCGATGAGAGGGCCCCTGCGCCCGGGAGATCCCGGGCGCAGGGGCCACGGCCCTATCAACTCACCGTCTGTGCTTGGGGCCGATCATCAGGAAGAGCACCCGCATCACCAGCACCGAGCTGATCACCAGCAGGTTGTAGCCGAAGAGTTCGAACAGGCCGAGTCCCTTGCTGAGCATCGGCCCGCCGCCCGTGCGCAGCAGCTGTACGCCGACCAGGCCGATCACTCCGCCAAGGAAGGCGAGCAGGATCTCGTGGACCAGTGAGCGCAGGAAGCGGCGGTCCTCCGGGTCGGCGAACATCCGCACGCCGACGGTCAGTTGGCCGCCCTCGATGGCGGCGCCGATCCGCTCGACCCGGCGGGGCAGCCGGCGCAGCATCGGGACCAGGCCGAGGAGTTCCTCCGCCATGCTGCGGCCGAGCGTCTCGGGCTTGAGCTTGCGCAGGTGCTGGGTGACGGCGAAGGAGCGGGCCTCGGCGACGATGTCGAAGCCCGGCACCAGGCGGTCGAGCGAGCCCTCCATCGTGGCGAGCGCGCGGAAGACGGCGGCGATCTCCGGCGGCACGTTGATGCCGTGCCGGGCCACGATCGCGAACAGGTCGGCGAACATCTCGCGGTCCGGCTTGACCCCCGGGGCGAAGTGCCGGGCGAGGAACTGTCCGACGGCACGCTCCAGTTGGCGCTCGTCGATGTGCTCGGGGTGGACCACGAGCTCGATCAGCGCGTCGGACAGGCCGCCCGGGTCGCCGCGGTGCAGGGCCAGCAGCATGCCGCGCAGGGTGGCCCGCAGGGAGCGGTCGATCCGGCCGACCGAGCCGAAGTCGAGCATGCCGAGGGTGCCGTCGTCGAGCAGGAGCAGGTTGCCCGGGTGCGGGTCGGCGTGGAAGACGCCGCTGGTCATGATCTGGCCGAGCAGGCACTCCAGCAGCGCGCCGGCCAGCGCCTTGCGGTCGAGCCCGCGCTCGTCGAGCACCTTGGGGGCGCTGTGCAGGGGGATGCCCGTCATCCACTCGCTGACCAGCACCCGCTTGCCGGTGAGCCGCTCGTGCACCTCGGGCACCCGGACCATCGGGTTGCCCCCGGCCTGCTCGATGGCCGCGGCCACCGCCATCGTGTTGCGGGCCTCGATGCGGAAGTCGAGCTCCTCGTGCACCGAGACGGCGAAGCCCTGGGCCAGCGCGACGGCGCCGACGCTGCGGCCCCACTCGGTGTGCTGCTCCAGGCGCTCGGCGAAGCGGTAGAGGATGTCCAGGTCGTCGACGACGATCTCGCGCGCGCCGGGCCGTTGCACCTTGACCGCGACGTGCTGTCCGTCGGGCAGCCTGGCCCGGTGGACCTGGGCGATCGAGCCGGCCGCGTACGGCTTGGTGTCGAACTCGGCGAACACCTCGTCCGGCGCGGCGCCCAGTTCCTCGCGCAGCACCTGCTCGACGGACTCCCAGGGCTCCGGGGTGGCCTGGTCCTGGAGCAGGCTCAGCTCGGCGATGAACTCGGGCGGCAGCAGGTCGTAGCGGGTCGACATCACCTGCCCGAGCTTGACGAAGGTGACCCCGGCCTCCTCCAGCGCGAGCCGCAACGAGGCCGCCAGCACGGCCCGTTCGGCGGCGGCGCCCGGCCCGCGCCGGGTGCGCCCGCTGAGGAACCGGCCGAGGCCGTGCCGGACGAATATCCGGCTGAGCCGGCCGTAGCGCCGGGTGCGGGCCACCTGGCGGCGCAGCGAGCCGGGCAGCCGGGCGAGTCCGCGCATCGGGGACGAGGGCAGCAACACCTCGGTGGCCGCCAGGAAGAGCATGGCGACGACCAGCGAGACCCCGATCTCCAGGGTCACCAGGGCGAAGGGCTGGACGTCGCGCAGCGGGTAGCTGACCAGACTGCCGCTGGCCAGACCGACCGCGCCGGTGGCGATCGCGCGCCCCTTGCCCAGCCGGACCCCGAGCAGCCGGCGCGCGCCCGAGGCGAGGCCGGTGACGAAGACGAACAGCGACAGCGCCCCCAGCAGGACGATCGCGGCAGCGCTCATGGTCGCTCCTCCGCAGTCCGCTCGCTCATGCCCGCTCCTCCGCGATCCGCTCGCTCATGCCCGACGGCGCCGGCGCGAGGCGTAGTTGACCGTCACGACGGCGAGCAGCGGCCCCCACAGCAGCAGCGGCATGTAGAGCCAGCCCATGACAGCCCGGTGCATGCCCTTGAGGTTCTCGCTGTCGACGCTGTCCCACACGGCGGCCTGACTGATCGTCACGGCGGTGAGGATGGCGGCGCCCAGCAGCGCGGCCGTCACGGCGGCCCAGGTGCGGACCTGCTTACCACCGATCAGCGGCAGCCAGCGCGGGGCGACGATCCCCCAGTCGCGGACGAGTCCGAGGGTGAGCAGGGCGGCGCCCTCCTGGAGCACGCAGATGGCGGGCAGCACCAGGTAGCCGTTGCCGGGGATGCCGTAGTCGTGGCGCAGCACCTCCGTGCTGTACCCGACGGGCACGCCGATGGCCATCGCGAGGCGCCAGAGGGTGGAGGGCAGGGCGATCAGCGGCACCGCGTGTGCGACCCAGACCGCCCAGCGCGGCGGCGGGGGCGTGCCGTCCAGGGCGGCTCCGGGGGCCAGGACTCGGCTGGCTTCGATTGTCATATGACACTGCCAATCAGATCGTCAGGTGCATGCTGGCCATAAATCGTATGGCGCTGACCTGTGCCTTTCCGGTGGCACTGACAGCTTGCTGCCAGGATCCGGCCACCCGTGCACCATCCGATCACATGTCCACTCACTGCCAGCCGATCTTGGAATTCCCGGCGGAATTCCGCGTTCCCCGGCACTTCAGGCCAACGCCGTTGAGCAGCCGCCCGTTCGGGCCAAGACTCTTCGTCGGGGAAACACCCCTGAGGAAACTCCTGAGGGAACTCCGGACGATCCCTGCAATCCCTCCCGAGAAAGGAAGAAAACATGTCAAAGAAGCAGTACGAGACCCCGGTTTTCGAGTCCGCCGGAACGTTCCGCGCCGTCACCGGCTGGAAGGGAATCTTCAGCTGGGATTTCTTCCACGGCCAGATCATGTGACCGCCGGAAAACTGGAGCTGATGTGATGTCCGGCCACGGCACACCGTTCTTCTTCGCGTTCCCAGACAGCGCGGCCGCGTGCGCCGTGGCCCGGCGCCTGTGCGCCGACCGCCCGGAACTCGATGTCATCCCCCACGCCTCCGGGCGGCCCTGGATCGTCGGACACTGGTCCGCCGGGGAGCTCCTGGTCGTCCGGTCCCCCCACCTGACGGTCGCCCTGATCGGCACCTTCGGCGTCACCGCGGCCGACCTGGCCCGGCGGGTCGCCCCGGTGCGCGAGCCGGCCGGCCTGGACCGGCTCGGGCTCGAACTCCCCGGACAGTTCCACCTGCTGGCCGCCACCGACGGCGCGATGAGGGTCCAGGGCACCGCGTACGGCACCCGCCGGATCGCCTGGACGAGGATCGCGGGCGCCGTCGTCGCGGGCGACCGCGCCGCCGAGCTCGCCCGGTTCGCCGGCGCCGGGCCCGACCTCACCTCCGTGGCGCTGCGGCTGCTCAACCCGCTGCCGGCGCCGTTCGCCGACCGCGCCATGTGGCACGGCGTCCGGCCCGTCCCGCCCGGCCACTGCCTGGAGCTGCGCGAGGGGCTGCCGCCGAGGCAGCGGCGCTGGCACCGGCCGCCCGAGCCGGTCCTGGGCCTCGCCGAGGCGGCCCGCGACGTCCGGTCGACGCTGACCGAGGCCGTCGCCCTGCGCACCGCGGACTCCGGCCTGATCAGCGCGGACCTCTCCGGCGGGCTCGACTCCACGTCGCTGTGCTTCCTGGCCGCGGGTAGCCCGGGGAACCCGAAGCTCATCGCCTGCACCGCCACCGGCGACGAGTCCGAGAACGACGACGGCCACTGGGCCCGGCTCGCCGCCGAACGCCTCGTGGACACCGAGCACTTCCTCGCCCCCGCCTCCGAACTCCCGCTCTTCTACAGCGGGGCGATGAACGACGGCGGCCGGCACGACACCCCGGTCGGGATCGTCGTCAGCCGCGACCGGGTCACCCACTTCATCGAGCGGATGGCCGAGCGGGGCTCCCGGCTGCACCTGACCGGAAACGGCGGCGACCACCTGTTCCTCGGCAGCGCGGTCGACTACCACGCCCTGCTGCCCACCCGGCCGCTGCTCACGCTCGCCGCCCTGCGCGGCTACCGCACCCTGTTCGGCTGGTCCCGCCGCGCGGTCGCGGGCGCACTGCTGGACCGCCGCTCGTACCGGAGGAGCTTCGCGGCCCTGACCACCCGCTCCTCCGGCTCCCTCGACCCGGGCCGCCCGTCCTTCGGCTGGCTGCACGACCCGGTGATCGCGTCGTGGTTCACCCTCGACTGCCTGGAACGGGTCGAGCAGGCCCTGGCCGAGGCCGCCCCCACCGTCGAACCGCTCGCGGCGACCCGCGGCCGCCACCACGACCTCGCCGGCATCCACGCCGGCACCCAGGAGATGCGCGGCCTGGAGGAGATGGGCCGCCTGGCCGGCGTGCCGGTGGCCAACCCGTACTTCGACGACCGGGTCGTCGACGCCGCACTGGGCGCCCGCCCCGAACTCCGCGCCACGCCCTGGGCGTACAAGCCCCTGCTGGTCGAGGCGATGCGCGGGATCGTCCCGGACCGCAGCCTCGCCCGGCGCACCAAGGGCGACGGCTCGCCCGAGGCGACGCTCGGCCTCTACCGGCACCGCGAGGAACTGGCGGCGGTCTGGGAGGACAGCGCGCTGGCCCGGGCCGGCCTGGTCGACCCGGACGCGCTGCGCCGCCTCTGCCGCACCCCCGGCTCGCCCGAACTCGCCTACAACCCCCTGACGTCCACGCTCGCCTGCGAGGCCTGGCTCCGCACCGCCTGAGCACCGACGACCTGCCGAACGGAGAAGCACCGATGAAGCTGCGCAACCACGAACACCTCACCGTGGCCGAGACCGAGTACGGCGGCGTCCTGCTCGACGCCAGGATCGGCCAGTACTGGCAGCTCAACCCCACCGCCACCGTGGTGGCCCGCACCCTGCTCGACGGCGGGTCGGAGGCCGACGCCGTCGACGGCCTCACCGAGGCCTTCGACGTCGACCGGGAGCGGGCCGCCGCCGACGTGGCCGCCCTGGTCGACGGCCTGCGGGAGGCCGGGCTGGTCGCGCCGTGAGCTTCACCTTCGCCCTTGAGCAGGACCGGAGCCAACGCCCGCCGCTGCCCAGGCGATTGGCAATCCGGACGGCGGTGGGCCTCGCCCGGCTGCTCGTCCTGCTGCCCGCGCACCGGCTCCAGCGCGTGCTGGCCGTACTCAGCCGCGGCTCCCGGCCCGCCGGCGCGGACGAGACCGGGGCCGTACGGGACGCCGTCCTGGCCACCAGCCTCGCCATGAACGGGCTGCGCAGCTGCCTGCCGCGCTCGGTCGCCGTCACCCTGCTGTGCCGCGCCCGGGGCAGTTGGCCGACCTGGTGCGTCGGGGTGCGCACCGCGCCGCCGTTCACCGCGCACGCGTGGGTGGAGGCCGAGGGCCGGCTGATCGGGGAGAAGGGCCGCCACGACAGCTGGGCGCGGCTCCTGACGGTCGCCGCGCCCAGCCCGCACACGAATTCCGGAACGTCCGGAAAGTCCGGAGAATCCGCGAATTCAGGGAAATCGGGTCACTGACAGCTGTGCTGCCAGTTCCACCCGATGAAGGTGTGCCGGGTCTCGGTCTCGAAGCGGCAGGTGGCGGTGCCGTCCGCATTGAGGTCGATGGACGAGTGCATGGTGTTCGCGTACCAGGCCCCGGTCACGTCGAATATCCCCTTGTAGGTGAATTCGGCGTCGGCCTGGGTGTGCGAGACGGTGCAGTCCGCGGTGCAGTCGGTGTTCTTCGTCGCGGACTTCAGGGACCAGCCGGCATTCCACGGCTCGCGGTTCCACTGCTGGGTCGCGTCGGTGTTCGCGGCGCTGATCCGGGTGCCGTCGGTGGCCCACGACGAGGTCGTGTACAGACCGGTCATCCGGATGTTGCAGCAGTCGTACCACTCGCTGGCGCTCTTGAACCGGCGTGTGGTGCCGGCCTCCGCAGCGGCCTGTGCCGAACGGGCCGAACGGGCCGCGACGGCGCCGGACTTGGCCGGGACGAGCCTGACCTCGCCCAGCACCGGCTTGCAGTCGGCGCCGACGGACACCTGCTGCTGCACGGCCATCCCGGCCGGCGGGGCCGGCAGGGCGCCGGTCAGCTTCAGCTCGCCGCAGTCCTTCGCGGCCGGGGCCGCAGCCGCCCCGGTCGCGGTGGTGGCGGCGGTGGCCGGGGCGGCCGTCAGCGCGAGGGCGCCGGCGGCGAGGGCCGCGGCGAGGGCTATTCGGGTGCGCAATTGTCCGTGCCTTCCTGGTGGGTGATCGCCAGGGAGCGTAAGCGGCGGGCGTTCGTGGTCGGCCGGTCCGCGGAAATCTTGGCAGGAAGCTGACGATTCCCTGGTCAAAACGCCCGCGACGGTCCTAGTGGCACCTTCCTGACAGCGCTGTTGAACACCGGTGCGCACCCGTTCGAAGCTGGCGCACGATCCCTTGAATCCAGCGCGGCGCGGCCGCGGAGGAGGTTTCCGCATGACGGCCGGACAGACGTACGAAGCCGTGGCCGTCACCGGCCCGGGCACCACCCCGGAACCGTCCGCCGCCGAGCTGCTCGATCGGCTCGAACTCGCCGAACCCGAGTTCGAGAACCGGCTGCGCGCGGCACTGGCCGGGGCCGAGGAGTGGCTCCAGGCCAGCGCCCACGACGCCCTGGACCCGCGCATCGGGCCCCTCACCGGCCACCTCGCCGCCGCCGGCGGCAAGCGGCTGCGCCCGCTGCTGGTGCTGCTCGGCGCGGAGTTCGGCGACCCGTGGGCGCCGGGCGTCCCGCAGGCGGCCGCGATCGCCGAGCTCGTCCACCTCGCCTCGCTGTGCCACGACGACGTCATGGACGGCGCCGCCACCCGGCGCGGCATCCCGAGCGTGCACGCCCGCTGGGGCGAGCGCGCCGCCGTGCTCAGCGGCGACTGGCTGCTCGCCCGCGCCGCCCAGCTCGCCGCCGACCTCGGCCCGGCCGCCGTCCACCTGAACGCCCGCACCGCCGGGCGCCTGGTCTCCGGCCAGCTGCGCGAACTCACCGGCCCCGGCCCCGACGTGGACCCGGTGACCCACTACTTCCACGTGGCGGCCGGCAAGACCGCCGCCCTGCTGTCGATGTCGCTGGCGATCGGCGCCGTCCAGGCCGGCGCGCCCGCCTCCGCCGCCGCCGCGCTCACCGAGTACGGGGAGCAGCTCGGCATCGCCTTCCAGGTCGCCGACGACCTGCTGGACCTGCGCCGGCCGGCCGAGCTCAGCGGCAAACCGCGCGGCACCGACCTGCTCGCCGGCGTGCCGAGCCTGCCCGTCCTGCTCGCCCGCGAGGGCGCCGACCCGGCCGATGCCGAACTGCGCGCCCTGCTCGCGGCCGGTCCCGTGCCCGCCGCCGACGTGCCGCGCGCACTGGAACTGTTCGAGCGCTCCGACGCGCTCGCCGAGACCGAGGCCGTGATGCACCGCCGCCTCGACCGGGCCCGGACCGCGCTGGACACCCTGCCCGACCTCCCGGCCCGGCGCGCCCTCCTCGCCCTGTGCGAGCACCTAGCCCTCCGCTAGCCCTCCGCCCCCGCTGACGCGGGCGTACCCAAGGAGCCCCCCTCATGACCATGGCCGCCCGGGTCGCCGAACTCGACCTGATCCGCCGGGACGTCCGGCACGGGCCGAGCGAGAAGGCCACCGAGGCCCAGCACGCGAAGGGCAAGCTGACCGCCCGCGAGCGCATCGACCTGCTCCTGGACGAGGGCTCCTTCCACGAGGTCGAGCCGCTGCGCCGGCACCGCGCCACGGGTTTCGGCCTGGAGGCCAGGCGCCCGTACACGGACGGCGTGATCACCGGCTGGGGCACCGTCCACGGCCGGACGGTCTTCGTCTACGCGCACGACTTCCGGATCTTCGGCGGCGCCCTGGGCGAGGCCCACGCGCAGAAGATCCACAAGATCATGGACATGGCCCTGGCCGCGGGCGCGCCGCTCGTCTCGCTCAACGACGGCGCCGGCGCCCGCATCCAGGAGGGCGTGACCGCCCTCGCCGGCTACGGCGGCATCTTCCAGCGCAACACCCGGGCGAGCGGCGTCATCCCGCAGATCTCGGTGATGCTCGGACCGTGCGCGGGCGGCGCGGCGTACTCGCCCGCGCTGACCGACTTCGTCTTCATGGTCCGCGAGACCTCGCAGATGTTCATCACCGGCCCGGACGTCGTCCGCGCCGTCACCGGCGAGGAGATCACCCAGAACGGCCTCGGCGGCGCCGACGTCCACGCCGGCACCAGCGGCGTCGCGCACTTCGCGTACGACGACGAGGAGACCTGCCTCGCCGAGGTCCGCTACCTGCTCTCCCTGCTGCCGCAGAACAACCGCGAGACCCCGCCCGCCACACCCGCCGGCGACCCGGCCGAGCGGCGCAACGACCGCCTGCTGGAGCTCGTCCCCGTCGACGGCAACCGCCCGTACGACATGCGCGCGGTGATCGAGGAGCTCGTCGACGACGGCGAGCACATGGAGGTCCACGAGCGGTGGGCCACCAACGTCATCACGACCCTGGCCCGGCTCGGCGGCCAGGTGGTCGGCATCGTCGCGAGCCAGCCGCTGCGGCTGGCCGGCGTCCTCGACATCAGCGCGAGCGAGAAGGCCGCCCGCTTCGTCCAGCTCTGCGACGCCTTCTCGATCCCGCTGGTCACCCTGGTCGACGTGCCCGGCTTCCTGCCCGGCGTCGACCAGGAGCACGGCGGCGTCATCCGGCATGGCGCCAAGCTGCTGTACGCCTACTGCAACGCCACCGTCCCGCGCATCTCGCTGATCCTGCGCAAGGCGTACGGCGGCGCCTACATCGTCATGGACTCCCAGTCGATCGGCGCCGACCTCACCTACGCCTGGCCCTCGAACGAGATCGCCGTCATGGGGGCCGAGGGGGCGGCCAACGTCGTCTTCCGGCGCCGGATCGCCGACTCCGACGACCCGGTGACGATGCGCCGGCAGCTCGTCAAGGAGTACCGGGCCGAGCTGATGCACCCGTACTACGCGGCCGAGCGCGGCCTGATCGACGACGTGATCGATCCCGCCGAAACCCGCGCCACCCTGATCCACGCCCTCGCCATGCTGCGGACCAAGCACGCCATCGGACCGGCCCGCAAGCACGGCAACCCCCCGGTGTAAGCGAAGGAGTGAGCGTCATGCCCGGCGAGACCGCGTCCGTGCTCGAAGGCCCGCTCGGGCCCGCCCTGTTCCGGGTCATCAGCGGCAGCCCCACCGCGGAGGAGCTCGCCGCGATCGCCGTCCTGCTGAGCACCCGCGCCGCCGCGCAGGACTCCGCCACCGCGCGGGACCCCGCCGACCCGGCCCCGGCCGCCCGTTGGGAGGCGGGCGGCGTGCTCCCGCCCGCCTCCTGGGCCGCGCACCGCTGAACGCTGGCAGCTTGCTGCCGTCCGCGTTGCGGCCCCGCACCGACGACCTGTAACTCAGAGTGAAGAGGTCGGGGCCATTCCGGATGTGGCGGCGGCCGAGTGGAGGAGGGCAGCCGTGCTTCAGGTGGTGTTCCGGATCCTGGGGCCGCTGGACATCAGCGCCGACGGACGGCCGGTCGCCCTCCAGGGCGCCCGCCAGCGCACCGTGATGTCCATGCTGCTGCTCGCGCCCGGCCGGGTGGTCTCCGTCGACACCCTGGCCGACGCGGTCTGGAACGGCAGCCCGCCCGCCACCGCCCGCAACCAGATCGCCATCTGCGTCTCCGGCCTGCGCAAGACCCTCAAGACCGCCATCGGCATCGACGACCTGATCGTCACCAGCCACCCCGGCTACCTGCTGCACCCCGGCGAACACCGCATCGACGCCGTCGAGTTCGAGGAGCGCGCCGCCGAGGGCCGGGAGGCCGCCCGGCGCGGGCGCGCCGAGGAGGCCCGCGCCCACTACGAGGACGCCCTCGCGATGTGGCGCGGCCCCGCCCTGGCCGGCATCACCGCCGACGCCGTCGAGGCCGAGGCCGCCCGGCTGTCCGAACTGCGGCTGGACGTCCACGAGCAGCTCAGCGCGCTGCGCCTGGAGCTCGGCGAGCACCGCGAACTCATCGGCGACCTCACCGCGTTCGTCCGCGAGCACCCGCTGCGCGAGCAGTCCCTGGCGCACCTGATGCTCGCCCACTACCGGGCCGGCCGGCGCGCCGAGGCCCTGGAGGCCTACCGCGACGGCGCCCGGCTGCTCGCCGACGAGCTCGGCATCGACCCCGGGCCGACGCTCCAGGAACTGCACGAGGACATCCTCAACGACGCCCCCGAACTCACCCTGCCCACGACGCCCGCGGCGGCGCCGGCCCTGGCCGTGCCCGCCCACCTGCCGCCGGTGCCCGCCGCGTTCACCGGCCGCCACCAGGAACTCGCCGCGCTGGACCGGCTGCTGGAGCACCAGGGCGGCGCTTCGCTGCCGGTCGGCTCGATCATCGGCACCGGCGGCGTCGGCAAGACCGCGCTCGCCGTCCACTGGTCCCACCAGGTCGCCGCGCGCTTCCCGGACGGCCAGCTCTTCGCCGACCTGCGCGGCTACGACGAGGAGGAGGAGCCGCGCCGCCCGTCCGCCGTCCTCGACCGCTTCCTGCGCGCCCTCGGCGTGCCGGGGCCGCAGGTCCCGGCCGACCCGACCGAGCGCACCGCGCTGTTCCGCAGCGTCCTGTACGACCGGCGGGTGCTGATCGTGCTCGACAACGCCCGCTCCTTCGAGCAGATCCGCCCGCTGCTGCCCGGCAGTTCGACCTGCTGCGTGCTCGTCACCAGCCGCGACAGCCTGAGCAGCCGGCTCGCCGGCGACTACGCGCTCGTCCCGCTGCACCTGCCCTCGCTCGGCGAGGACGAGGCCGTCGCGCTGCTGTCCCGGGTGGCCGGCGCCGAGCGCTTCGCCGCCGACCCGGCCGGCGCGGCCCGGCTCAGCGAACTGTGCGACCGCCTGCCGCTCGCGCTGCGGATCGCCGCCGCCCGCCTGGCCGCCAAACCGCACTGGACGGTGCGCACCCTCGTCGCCCGGCTGGAGGACCAGCGCCGGCGGCTGGACGAACTCAGCCTGGACGCCCGCGGCGTGCGGGCCGGCTTCCGGCTCAGCTACCGCGACCTGCCGGCCGGGGCGGCCCGGATGTTCCGGCTGCTCGGCTCGCTCAACGTCACCGAGTTCTCGGCCTGGGCCGGCGCCGCCGTGCTCGACATCGACCCGGTCGACGCCGAGGACCTCATCGAGCAGCTCGTCGACGCCCAGTTGCTGGAGCCGCTCAGCGCCAGCGCGGGCCACGTCCGCTACCGCTTCCAGGACCTCCTCCGCCTCTTCGCTCGCGAGTGCGCGCTTGCCGAGGACGGAGAAGGTGACCTGAGGCAGGCCCTGCGGCGGGCCTGCGCGGTGTGGCTGGGCCTCGCCAAGGAGGCCCACCGCCGGGTCTACGGGGGCGACTTCACCGTGGTGCCGGGCACCGCCCCGCTGCACCCGCTGCCCCGCCACCTCACCGACGACCTGGTCGAGGACCCGATGGAGTGGTTCGAGGCCGAGCGCGCCGCGATCAACGGACTGATCCAGCAGGCCGCCCGCGACGACGAGTCCGGCTACGCCTGGGACCTGGTGATGACCACCGTCACCCTCTACCAGAACCGCAACTACCTGGAGGACTGGCGCGAGGGCGCCGAAGCCGCGCTCGCCACCGCCCACCGCACCGGCGACGCCCTCGCCGAGGCGGCGATGCTGCACTCGCTCGGCACCCTGGAGATCGTCCAGTACGAGCACGACAGCGCCTACCGGCGGCTCGGCCTGGCCCTGCGCCTGTTCGAGGAGCAGGGCCAGGACCAGGGCCGCGCCCTGGTCCTGCGCAACCTGGCGCTGTGCGAACGCCAGCGCGGCGACCTGGACCGGGCCGTGGAGACCGGCCGCCGCTCCCTGGAGATCTTCCGCAGGGGCGGTGACCGCTACGCCGAGGCCCATGTGCTGGGCCTGCTGGCGCAGATCGAGCTGGAGCGCGGGGACGCGCAGGCGAGCCTGGTGCTGTCGTCGGAGGCGGTGGCGCGCAGCCGGGGGCTCGGCACCGTGCGGGGCGAGGCGCAGAGCACCGTCCGGCTGGCGGAGGCGCTGATCCGCGCGGGCGACGGGGTCCGGGCCGAGGAGGCCTGCCGGCGCGCGCTGGAGCTGGTGCTCGGCAGCGGGGACCGGCGCGGCGAGACGCACGTGCTGAGGGCGCTGGGCGAGGCCCTGTGGTGCCAGGGCCGGGGCGAGGAGGCGGAGCCGGTGCTGCGCAGCGCGCTCCAGGCCGCGGAGGCGGTGCCGGACACGTTCCTCCAGGCCAGGGCGGGTGCGGTGCTGGGCTGCGTGCAGGCGCTGCGCGGGGACCGCGACGGCGCGGTGGCGATGCTGCGGGCCGCGTCGGGCCTCTTCGCCGAGGTCGGCGCGGGCGGCTGGTCGGAGCGGATCGACCGGCTCATGGTGGCGATCGCGGACGGCGGACCGGTCGACTCGGGGCGGCTGTTCGAACTCGTGCAGCCCTGACGGTCCGGGCGCTCGGCGGGATCAGGTCCACGGGTCGTCCTTCTTCAGGGTGTAGCCGACCGGGTGGGTGCTGATGGCGGCGGCCTGCACCGAGGCGTTCGAGGAGTCCGCCGCGACCGCGCTGCCCTGGCCGGCCGCCACCCCGCCGACCGCGACGAGGAGCACGGCCGCGCTCGCCGCGAGCCTGCCGAGCGGAGCGACCACCGCGGTGTGCGCGGTCTTGCGGGCGGAGAGAAGAGCGCTGTTCACGGTGGCCTCCAGGACCTCTCGTTCGTCCGCCTGACCCGGTGTCCTGCGGTACGACACGAACGCTACGGAGACCGCGTTTTGGGGCGCTTTCAAAGCGCTTTCGATCCGTCGAAATCGATCCGAGAGCGACCGAACAGCCGGATACAACCGCAGGTCAATAGCGTTTCGCCCAGGTCGGCCCGCGGGCGTTCGCGGGCCCTGGACGGTCGGGGGCCGGCATGGACTTCACGCTTCTCGGGCCGGTGTCGGCCGCGGTCGACGGCCGCATGGTCGAGCTCGACGGCGCCAAGCAGCGCACCGCGCTGGCCGCCCTGCTGCTCGCCCGCGGCCGCGTCGTCCCCGACGAGCGGCTCACCACCCTGCTGTGGGGCTGGGAGCCGCCCGCGACCAGCACCAACCAGCTCTACACCTACGTCTCCCGGCTGCGCACCCGGCTCGGCGCCGGCCACGGCCTGCACCGCCACGGCGCCGGCTACCGGATGGACACCGACGGCACCACCGTCGACTGGGACCGCTTCCGCGAACTCGCCGACGCCGGCCGCGCCGACCTGCGGGCCGCCCGCTACGCCGAGGCCGAACGCCGCCTCGCCGACGCGCTCGCGCTCTGGCGCGGCCCGGCCCTCGCCGACGTCACCGAGCACCTGGCCGCCGCCGAGGGACCCCGGCTGGCCGAGGCCCACCTCGCCGCCGTCGAGCAGCACGCCGAGGCCGCCCTGGCGCTCGGCCGGCACGACGAACTGCTGCCCGGCCTCACCCGGCACGTCACCGGCCACCCCGTCCGGGAGCGGGCCCGCGCCCAGCTGATGACGGCGCTGTTCCGGGCCGGACGGCAGGCGGACGCGCTCGCCCAGTACGAGGAGGCGCGGCGGCTGCTCGCCGACGAGCTCGGCATCGACCCCGGCCCCGAACTGCGGGCCCTGCACCAGGAGATCCTCACCGGCACCCTGGCCGGACCGGCCGCGCCCGAGCGGGCGGCCGTCGCCGTCGCCGTCACCCCGGCCGCGCCCGCCGAAAAGCCCGTCGCCGCCGGACCCGTCGCGGAGCCGACCGCCGGACCCGTCGCGGAGCCGACCGCCGAAACCGTCACGGAGCGGGCCACGGAACCCGTCGGTGAGCCGACCGCCGAGCCCGTCGCCCGCCCGGCGCTGCTCCCCGCCGCGCCCCGCGACTTCACCGGCCGCGAGACCGAACTCCGGCTCGTCCTCGACGCGTTGCACGACGGAAGGGACGTCACCGTCACCGGCGCCCCCGGCACCGGCAAGTCCGCCCTCGCCCTGTACGCCGCCGAACACGCCCGCGACGCCTTCCCCGACGGCCAGCTCCACGCCGACCTGCGCGACGCCGACGGCACCCCGCGCAGCCCCCGGCAGGTCCTCGGCTGGTTCCTGCGCGCCCTCGGCACCGCGCCCGCCCACGTCCCCGACGGCCTCGACGAACGCGCCCAGCGCTACCGCACCCTGCTGGCCGGCCGCCGGATGCTCGTCCTGCTCGACAATGCCGCCGACGACGCCCAGGTCCGCCCGCTGCTGCCCGGCGGCGGCGCCACCCGCACCCTGGTCACCGGCCTGCGCCCGGACCTCGCCGCCCTGGAGGGCGCCCGGCTGGTGCGGCTCGGCCCGATGAGCCCCGCCGAGGCCGCCCGCCTGCTCGCCTCGATCGCCGGCCCCGAACGCCTCGCCGCCGACCCGGAGTCCACCGCCCGGATCGCCGAGTACTGCGACCGCCTCCCGCTCGCCCTGCGGATCGCCGCCGCCCGCCTCGCCGACCGCCCGCACTGGCGCCCGGCCCGGCTCGCCGACCGGCTGGCCCCCGCCGAACGCCGGCTCGGCGAACTGCGCATCGGCAGCCTGGACATCACCACCGCGCTGCGCCCCGCCCTGGCCGCGCTCGACGCCCCGGCCGCGCACGCCCTCGCCGTCCTGGCCGCCGCCGGCCTCGCCGCCCTCACCGCGGCGGACGCGGCGGCCCTGCTCGACCTGCCCCTCGACGACGCCGAGGACGTCCTGGAGCGGCTCTGCGACGCCCGGCTCCTGGAGCCCGGCTCCGGCGCCGACCGCCCCGCCCGCTACCGGATGCCGGCCCTCGTCGGCCTCCTCGGCCGGCTCGGCCGCGCCGCCGTCCTGGCGGCCTGACCCCGAGGCTCCCGCCGCCGGATCAGGCCGCCGGACCAGGCCGCCGGCCCGCCCTCAACCGCACCCACCGGCGTGGCCCTCGTCCAGCCCGTAGGTCGCGATGTACCCGTTCTCCGCGGTGCCCCGCACGGCCAGTTCGCTCAGCGCGTCGACGTAGTCCGCCAGCAGCTCGGCCCACGGCGTCCCCCCGTCCTGCAGCAGCAGGTCCTGGTCCAGGGCCGCGCTGCGCTCGATCTCGGTCAGGACGTCCAGCGGGTGCTCGACCTTCAGTTCCTCGAACATCGTTCCCTCGTTTCCGTTCCGTCGGTGGCGTCGGGCCGTCCCCGGCCCCGCACCAACAGACTGGAACCGCCGTCTGTACCCGCCCTCCGCTCCGTCTTGCAGCACCGGTACAGATCCCCGATAGGCCCGCCATACACGGCCGTTGGACGCTCCCGCCATGACCCTCGACGCCCGCACGCCCGCCCCCGTCGACCGCATCGTCATCGCGGGCGGCACGCTCACCGCCTGGATCGCCGCGGCCCGGCTGGCCTCCGCCTTCCGGGACACCGTCCGCGTGACGGTCGTCGAGACCGCCGAACGCCCCACCGCGCAGGTCACCGCGCTCGCCCCCGCCTTCCGGCGCGACCTCCTCGACCGGCTCGGCACCCCCGAGAGCACGTGGCTGCGCGCCTGCTGCGCCTCCTTCAACGCGGCCACCCGGTACCGGGGCTGGCGCCCCGACCCGGTCTACCTGCCCAACCCCGGCGCCACCCCCAGCTGCGAGGGCTTCCCGCTCACCGACTTCTGGCAGCTGCGCCGCAGCACCGGCCACACCCTGGAACCCGTCGACCACGCGTGCTTCGTCACCCCGCCGCTGCTCGACGCCCGGAAGTCACCGCGCTGGCTCGACGGCCGCACCGCCTTCCCCCACGGCTGGCACGCCGACACCGCGATGCTCACCCACTTCCTGCGCCGCACCGCCATCCAGACCTGCGGGGTACGGCTGCACAGCGCGGAGATCCTCGGCGCCGAACGCGACCCGGCGGGCCTGGTCACCGCGCTGCACACGACCCGCGGCCGCGAGGAGGCCGACCTCTTCCTCGACTGCACCGGCCGCGCCGCCCGCCTGCTCACCGGCATCCTCGGCGAACCGTTCCGGCCCGCCGCCGACGGCCTCGTCGCCGACACGCTCGCCACCGTCACGCTCCCCCACGACAGCGCCCGCCACGGCGTCGCGCCCTACACCGCCGTCACGACCCGCCCCGAGGGCCACACCTGGCACCGCACCCTCCTCGGCCGCCGCACCACCGGCCTCGCCTACGCGAGCGAGCGCACCGGCGCCGCCGAGGCCGAACGGATCCTCGGCGCCCCGGCCGGCGCCGTCGTCACCCACACCGCCACCCCCGCGGGCCGGCTGCGCCGCAGCTGGGTCGGGAACTGCCTGGCCCTCGGCACCGCCGCCGCCAGTGCCGACCCCCTGGACGAGGACCACGCCGACACCCTCGCCCTGCTCGACCGGCTGGTGCGCGACCTCCCCTCCCGCGACGGCCGCACGACCCCGGCCGCCCGCTTCGACGCCACCGCCGCCGCCCTGCACGAGCAGGCCCTCGACCTCGCCCGGCTCCGCCGGCTCACCTCCCCCTACGCGCCGCCCGTCCCGGCCCCCGACCACCTGCGCCAGGTCCTCGACGCCCACGCCGCCGGCCTCGCCCCCACCCCCGACGAGCTCCCGCTGCGCGCCCTCCTCACCGCCCTCACCCCGCACACCGCCGCCCCGCCCCCGTCCCTCGCCCACCACCCGCACGCGATCCGCACCGCCGACGACGCGTTCACCCGCATCAAGCGCCACCAGCGCACCCTGCTGGAGACCCTCCCCGACACCCACACCTACCTGACCGCCGCCGGCCCCCTCCCCACACCGGCCCTCGCCTGACGCCGTCTCCCCCTCTCCCCCAATCCCCCACAGCTCCCGTCCCCCTTCCCCCCATCTCCTCCCCCCGCCCCGAAGCCCCCGCCTCTTCCCCCCACCGACGGGGTGTGCTTCGGCCCGACCCATGCCTTATGTTGCACAGGCAAGACACGGGGGAGACGGCGGGCGGCGAATGGCACGGGACTACGACAGTCAGCTGCTGGAGTCGGTGGCGGTGCGTCGGCGCAGGATGCGCGACGCGCTGCTCTTCGGCGCGCAGCGGGTGCGGCGGACGGCCGACGAACGGTTCGGGAAGGTGTTCGCGGGGATCGCGATCGCGGCCGTGCTGTGCGCCGGCTGCGTCGGGTGGTCGTTCCTGCAGACCACGCTGGCCAAGCAGAAGGCCGACCAGCAGAAGCAGCAGCAACAGCAGCAGCAGTTCCAGGTGCCCCACGACTCGCCGGACCCGTCGCGCCCGCCCACGCCGTCGGTGTCCCCGTCGGCGGCCCACGCGGTGACCCCGCAGTCGGCGCCGAAGGCCGGGCCGCAGTCGACGCAGCAGGTCGCACCGACAAAGGCCGCGAAGTCCCCCGAACCGGCCCATTCGTAGAAGCATCGGCCCGAGAGGTCGCAAAGGTCGCGATGATAGGTTCCCGCAAGTGGTGAGCACAGCAACGACTTCCCCGGCCCGTCTCAGCAGGGTGACCCTGATCGGGGAGCGGCGCCGGGCCGACGTGGTCCTGCCCTCCGACACACCGATCGGCATGTTGCTCCCGGACGTGCTGCAGCTGCTCGACGACCGGGCCGCGAACCGCCCGATGACCCGCCAGCTGGTGACCCCGGACGGCTCGGCGCTGCCGCACGACAGCACCCTGGACTCCGCGGGCGTGGCCGACGGCGCCGTCCTGCGGCTGGTCCGCGCGCACTCCGCCCCGCCCGCCCCGGTCGTGCACGACGTCGTCGACCTCGTCTCCGACGACCTGGACCTGCGCGCCTGGCGCTGGCGCCCGGCCGCGCGCCGGGGCAGCGCCGGGGTCGCGACGGTGGCGTTCGCCGTGACGGCCGCCGTGCTGGCCCGGCACGAGTTCCCGCTGGCCCCGCTGGCCGGCGGACTGCTCGCGGTGGCCGCCGTGCTGCTGGCCGCCGGCGCGCTGGTGTCGAAGATCGGGGAGGGCAACCGGGGCCTGGCCACGGCGCTGCTGCTGGCCTCGGGCGGGCTCGGCATCCTCGGCGCGTGGACCGCGGCGGACGCCTACCACTGGGGGCCGCCGGTGCGGCTGGCCGCGGTGGCGGGCGCGCTCGCCGTGACCGTCGTCATGCTCGGCTTCTTCTCGCCGCTCGGCCGCGGCGGCCTGATCGGCGCCGGCGCCCTCACCGTGATCACCGCGGTGTGGGAGGCGGTGGCCGCCGTCCACACCGAACCGGCCCGGGTGGGCGCCCTGATGGCGCTGTTCTCGGTGGTGCTGCTCGGCGTCCTACCGCGGCTCGCCCTGATGGCCTCGGGCCTGACCGCGCTGGACGACCGCCGCTCGGCCGGCGCGTCGGTCAGCCGGCACTCGGTGGGCACCGCGCTCGCGGCGACGCACCGCGGCCTCGCGCTCGCCACGATCGCGACCGCCACGTCGGCCGCCGCCGCGGGCTGGCTGCTGACGCTGGCCGCGAAGCCGACGGCCTGGACGGTGGTGCTACCGTCGCTCGTCGCCGTGGTGCTGCTGTCCCGGGCACGGGCGTTCCCGCTGGTCGCCGAGGTCGTGGCGCTGCTCGCCGCGGCCGCGGTGCTCACGGTGCGCCTGGTGGTGCTGTGGGTCGGGCACGGCGGCGGGGCAGGGGCACTGGCCGTGCTGTGCGTCGCGGCGGTGCTGCCGCTGGTCGCGCTGGCGGTGCAGCCGCCGGAGCACACCCAGGTGCGGCTGCGCCGGGTGGCCGACCTGGTGGAGTCGATCGGCATGGTGGGGCTGTTCCCGCTGGCCGTCGGGGTGTTCGGGGTGTACGGGCAACTGCTCAGCAAGTTCTGAGCCACCCGTCAGCAGGTCGGATCTGGAGGGGCAGAGGAAGTCATGTCGAACGGGGAGAACTGGCAGGGCGACGTCCTGCGCGATCTGCGGGCCCAGCTCGACGGTTCCGCGTGGGGCCCACCGCCGGCCGACGGGGCCCGGCCCGCGCCCGCGGGACCGCCGCAGGACCGGGTGCCGTACGACCAGGCGCCGCCGCAGGACCCCGCCGCGCAGCAGTACCAGCCGCCGCAGGGCCGACAGCCGTACCCGCAGCAGCCGTACGAGCAGCAGCCGCAGGTGACGACCCAGCGGACGCCGGAGTCCCGCCCCACCGTCGACGGCAGCCTGACCGCGCTCGGCCGCAAGCCGCGCGGCGGCGAGCCGTTCGCCACCCGGGCCGCGCACGCGGTGTGGAAGAACGTCTCCTCCTCCGCCTCCCGCGAGGTCGCCGAGATCACGCGGATCGCCGAGAGCCTCCAGCAGCCGGTGACCACCGGCCGCCAGATCGCCGTCACCTCGATCCGCGGCGGCGCCGGCAAGTCGACGGTCGCCGCCCTGCTCGGCACCACCTACGCCCACTACCGCCAGGACCCGGTCCTGTTCGTCGAGGCCGACACCGCGCTCGGCTCGCTGCCGATCCGGCTGGGCACCGAGACGCTGCGCTGGACCGCCAGCGACCTCGCCGAGATCGTCAAGCCGCAGATGTCGCTGCTGGACATCACCGGCTACCTGGTCCAGCTGCAGAACAACTCCTGGCTCCTGCCGGGCAGTCAGGGCCAGATCGGCGCGATGCTCGACGCCCGCGGCTACCAGCGCGTCATGGTCGCGCTGCGCCGCTACTTCGGCGTCACCGTCGTCGACTGCCAGACGCTGCCCGACGAGGTCGCCCGCGTCGCGCTCTCCGCCGCCCAGGCCCGGGTCATCACCACCCCGGCCACCCTGGACGGCATCGCCAGCACCCACGCCGTCCTGCAGTGGATGCGCGCCCTGCCCGCGCACGTCATCGCCGGGACGGTCGTCGTCGTCACCGAACTGACCCCGCACGCGGGCGTCGACGTCGAGGCGGCCGTGCGCACCCTGCGCGCCACCGGCACGGCCGTCCACGTGCTCCCGTACGACCGCCACCTCGCGGCCGGCGGCGTCATCCGGACCGACCTGCTCGCCCGCGCCACCCGGAGCACCGCCACCCGGCTCGCCGCCGACGTCTTCCAGCTCTCCCAGAAGCGCCACTGACGATGAGTACCCGACTGATCCACCGCCCGGCCCGGACGGTCCGTCCGCCGGCCGCCCCCGAGGCCCGCACCATCGAGGCCCCGCCCAACCTGCCCGAGGGCAAGGCCGGCAACATCGCGATGTCGCTGCTGCCGATGGCCGGCGTCATGTCCTCGGTCATCATGATGACCGTCGTCCGCAACAGCCAGTTCGCGGGACTCGGCGCCATCATCCTGCTGGTCACCGTCCTGGGCTCGGTCGGCCTGCTGTTCTCCCAGCGCGGCAAGGCCCAGCGCACCCGCCGCACCCAGCGCGAGGCCTACCTCACCTACCTGGAGGACCTGCGCGAGGAGCTCGCCGCCGAGGAGCGCGCCCGCGGCGACCACGCCGACGTGCTCAACCCGCCGCCCGGCGCCCTGTACGACATCGTCCGCGACCCGGCCCGGCTGTGGGAGCGCCGCCGCGTCGACGGCGACTTCCTGCGGGTCCGCGTCGGCACCGGCGAGATGCCCGTGCGCGACCTGCGGATCGGCCAGCAGGCCTCCTCCGCGATGACCCCGCCCGACCGCTTCATGCTCAACGAGGCCTCGGCGCTCACCACCCGCTTCCGCACCGGCACCGAACTCCCGCTCACCGTCCCGCTCGACCGCGTCGGCGACGTCAGCGTCATCGGCCCGCGCGAGGACTGCCTGCGGGTCGCCCGCGCCCTGCTCACCCAGAGCGCCGCCCTGCACGCGCCCGACGACGTCGCCGTCGCCCTGGCCGTGCCCGGCGAGCGGCTCCCCGACTGGGAGTGGGCCAAGTGGCTCCCCCACCTGCTCGACACCGACCAGTACGACGGCCCGGTCGCCGCCCGCCGCATTGCCCCCTCGATGCCGCAGCTGGCCCGCCAGATCGGCGCCGAACTGCGCCGCCGCGCCTCCTACGCGACCGAGGTCCGCCGCGGCCTGTCCGGCTCCGACGCGCTGTCGATGACCTCCCGGCTGCTCGTCGTGGCCGACGGGCACGGCGAGGACGCCGTCGACCTGCCGCGCCCGGACGACGCGGTCGGCCTGCGCGAGATGGGCGTCACCGTCCTGCACCTGCTGGAACGGCGCGTCCAGGAGCCCGGCCAGATCGGCGTGCGGATCACGGTCGAGGGCGACCAGGTGCTCATCGAGGACCTCCGCCAGGAGCAGCCGATCAGCGCCCACGGCACCGTGGACGAGGTCGGCCCCTCCTTCGCCGAGGGCCTGGCCCGGATGCTCGCCCCGCTGCGGCTGTCCGCCGAGTCGCTCGGCGACGCCCCGCTGAGCGGCCCGGTCGAGTTCGCCGGCCTGCTCGGCATCGACGACGTCGCCCACCTCGACCTCGCCCGGCTGTGGGCCCCGCGCGGCGAACGTGCCTTCCTGCGGGTGCCGATCGGCATCAGCGACAGCCACGAGCCGGTGCTGCTCGACCTCAAGGAGTCCTCCGAGCTGGGCATGGGCCCGCACGGCCTGTGCGTCGGCGCCACCGGCTCCGGCAAGTCCGAGCTGCTGCGCAGCCTGGTGCTCGCCCTGGTGGCCACCCACCCGCCGGAGGACCTCTCGCTCGTCCTCGTCGACTACAAGGGCGGCGCGACCTTCGCCCCGTTCGCGAACCTGCCGCACGTCGCCGGCGTGATCACCAACCTGGAGAACCAGGCCGGCCTGGTCGAGCGCGTGCACGCCTCGCTCGCCGGTGAGGTCAAGCGCCGCCAGCAGGTCCTCAAGGACGCCGGGAACGTCGCCGACATCGGCTCCTACGCCGCCCTGCGGGCCGAGCGCCGGCCCGACCTCGAACCGCTGCCGCACCTGTTCGTCGTCATCGACGAGTTCGGCGAACTCCTCACCGCCAAGCCGGACTTCATCGACCTCTTCCTGTCCATCGGCCGGATCGGCCGCTCCATCGGCGTGCACCTGCTGCTCTCCAGCCAGCGCATCGAGGGCGGCAGCCTGCGCGGCCTGGACACCTACCTGTCCTACCGGCTCGGCCTGCGCACCTTCTCCGCCGACGAGTCCCGCACGGTCCTCGACACCACCGACGCCTTCCACCTCCCGCCGCTGCCCGGCTTCGGCTACCTCAAGGTCGACACCAGCCACTACGAGCGGTTCAAGGCCAGCTACGTCTCCGGCGCCTACCGCGGCCCGGTCCAGCGCGGGGACGAGGACGCCGGCCCGCTCGCCCTGGAGTACGGCGCCTTCAACACCCCGGCCAAGGCCGAGGACCAGGACGGCCCCGAGCCGGCCGCCCGCCGCCGCACCACCGGCCCGACCGAACTCGGCGTCGTCGTCGGCCAGCTGGAGAACGCCGCACCCCCGGTCCGGCGGATCTGGCTGCCACCGCTGCCCGCCGCGATCGCGCTCGACAGCGTCGCCGGCCCGCTCGACGTCGGCCCGCGCGGCATGCAGCTCACCGGCCGGCGCGGACGCCTCCAGGTGCCGCTCGGCCTGCTCGACGACCCCACCCGGCAGTGGCAGGGCAACTGGGTCCTGGACCTGACCGTCGCCGGCGGCCACGTCGCCTTCATCGGCGGCCCGCAGTCCGGCAAGACCACCCTGCTGCGCACCCTGGTCCTGTCGCTCGCGCTCACCCACACCCCGCAGGAGGTCGGCGTCTACGGCCTCGACCTGGTCGGCGGCGGCCTCCAGGCGCTGGCCGGCCTGCCGCACGTCGGCGGCATCGCGGGCCGGGCCGACCGCGAGCGCGCGGCCCGTACGGTCGAGGAGGTCCGGGCGATGCTCACCGCCCGCGAGGACCTCTTCCGCGACCACAACATCGACTCCGTCGACCAGCTGCGCAGCCTGCACGCCGCGGGCCGGCTGCCGGAGCTCGCCTCCGCCGAGATCGTCCTGGTCATCGACGGCTTCGGCGCGCTGCGCGACGACTTCGAGGAGCTGGACGACGCCGTCCTCGACATCCTCAAGCGCGGCGGCGGCTACGGCATCCACGTCGTGGCGGGCATGCTCCGCTGGAACGACGTGCGGATCGCCGCCCAGTCGAACTTCGGCACCCGGGCCGAGCTGCGGCTCAACGACCCCAGCGAATCCAGCATCGAGCGCAAGCTCTCCGAGACCCTCTCCGCCGACGAGCCCGGCCGCGTCCTGACCGACGGGCGGCTGTTCGCCCAGGTCGCGCTGCCCCGGATCGACGGCCTCGCCGACAACGGCGAGCTCGGCACCGTCCTGGAGCAGAGCGCCAGGACCGTCCGCGCCACCTGGACCGGCGAGCTCGCCCAGCCGGTCCGCGTGCTGCCGCACGTCCTGGAGCCGCACCTGCTGCCCGGCCCGGTCGCCGAGCCGCGGCGGGTGCCGATCGGCCTGGACCAGGCGGCGCTCGCACCCGTCCTGCTCGACCTGTTCCACCACGACCAGCACCTGCTGGTCCTCGGCGACAGCGAGTGCGGCAAGTCCAACCTGCTGAAGACCGTCGCCGGCGGGCTGATCGAGCGGCACGGCGAGGACGAGATCGTGTTCGCCGTGATGGACCCGCGCCGCAGCCTGCGCGGCGTGATCCCCGAGGAGTACAACGGCGGCTACGCCTACAACGCCCGGATGTGCGCCGGCCTCGCCGCCGCCGTCGCGGGCGAGCTGGAGAAGCGGCTGCCGGACGAGAACGCGCCGCTGGAGGACCTGGAGCCGGGCCGCTGGCGCGGCGGCGGCCCGCGGATCGTGGTGCTCGTCGACGACTACGACGTCCTCACCACGGCCGGCCAGAGCCCGCTCGCGCCGTTCCTGCCGTACCTGCCCTCCGCCGCCGACATCGGACTGCACTTCGTCGTGACCCGCCGCGTCGCGGGCGCCTCGCGCGGCATGTACGAGCCGCTCGTGCAGGGCCTGCGCGAGTCCGGCGCCTCGGCGCTGGTGATGACCGGCGACCGCGGCGAGGGGCAGCTGTTCCCCGGCGTGTACGCCGCGCTGCAGCCCGCCGGGCGCGGCGTCATCGTCCGCCGGGGCCAGCCGAACCGGCTGGTCCAGACCGTGTACACGCCCGAGTAACCGAAGGACTCGACGACATGACCAAGGACGTCATCGCCCTCACCCCGCGGATGCCGGACGCCTGGACGGTGCTCGCAGGCCTCCTCTCCGGCGGCCCCGACAAGCTCCTGGACACGACGGGCGAGGGCGCGGTCGTCCAGCTCCTCGACGAGCAGGCCCGGCCGCTGGTCTCGGTCGAGGCGCCGCTGCTGGTGCAGGTCCCGGGCGAGGCCGAGCGGCTGCTGGGCGCGACCCCGCCGCGCGTGCCGTACTGGTGGACCGAGGCCCGCGCCACCACCGGCGTGCCGGACGCCGAGAAGCTCGCCGGCACCTTCGCGGCCCGCGTCGCCCACCTCGCCGACGGCACCGCGTGGCCGCGGGAGGCGACCCGCTCGCTGGCCGTCGTCGACACCGCCGGGATCACCGCCGCGCCCACCCCGGCCGCCGCGCAGCCCGCCGTCGACGTGCTGACCGAGAAGGTCGCCGTGGTCATCATGGACCGCCCGGTGGTCGCCATGACCGCCTGGCTCTCCGACGCCTTCCGGGCCGCCGCCGACTCCAACCGCGGCCTGCAGATCGTCACCCCGGCCGGCACCACGCTGTCCCCCGCCGTCCGCGGCAACCTGCCCGGCTGGCCGTCCCGCTGGGTCGTCCAGGACGAGCGGGACGGCTACTACGACGGCCTCACCGGCGCCGTCCTGCGCTGGCAGGAGGGCATGTTCGCCACCGTGGTGAACCCGGAGGGCACCGAGGACGACCCGCGCACCCCGGTCGCCGCCTCCTACCAGGACGTCTCCGCCACCGGCGACCTCCAGCTGGCCGTCACCTTCCGCACCGCCCACCCGGCCGACGCCCGCCTCGTCCTCGGCGGCGCCCTGGAGACCGTCTGGCGCGAACTGACCGGCGAGCCGCCGGCCGGCTGGGGCAGCGCCGAGCCCGCCAACCTGCCGTGGTCCCCCGGCCGGCTCACCGACCTCGCCTACTCCCGGGCGCCCGAGCCCACCTGGTTCGTCGTCGTCGGCAGCCCCGAACGCCCCGGCCTGGCCACGCTGAAGGTCACCCGCACCAAGTCCGGCGTCGAGGAAGAGGTGACCCTCGCCTTCGGCTACGGGCCCGGCGAGGAGCCGCCGCTGGACGCCCTGCCGCGGATGGCCGAGGCGCTGGTGACCCGCCACCGGCTCAAGTCGATGCTGCTCCAGCTGCGCCGCGCCCGCCGCGACCTGGCGGTGCCCGCGTACTTCGAGGGCCCCGGTGTGCCGCTGGCCTTCGTGCTCGGCGCGGAGGAGGTCCGGGCCGTCCCGGACGACCGCGCCCGCCGGACGCCGCTGTCGGCGGAGCCTGTCAGACTGGGTCCGAAGGCCCGGCCGGCCTACTACTACCCGATGCCCGGGGATCCGTCCGACCTCTCCGGGTGGACGGAATTCGAGCGTCTGGTGCGGCATTTGAAGGGTGAGTGAAGGCCTCGGCGGCGACCGGCGGCAACACGCCTGGTGGTGTGTCATACGTTGGTCACAAGCCGGGGGCCGCACCTTGCGGGCGGGATATAGGTTGATAGAAATGGACATACTTACGATTCGTCGAGCGGACGGGGGAGCGGTATGAAGTTCGACATGGGGAACCAGGCGCTGCAGACGCTGATGTCGGGGTCGAAGACCTCGAACCAGGATCTGGGTGCGCTGGTCAAGCAGCTCGTGGCGGCGGCGGAGCCGCTGGAGGGCAAGTTCAACGGTCAGGGCAAGCAGATGTTCGACAGCTTCAAGTCGCGGGCGGACGAGATCGCGAACGCGCTGAACTCGTCGCTGTCGGCGATCCTGGGCGGTCAGTCGGGCATGGAGCAGGCCTTCGGCCAGGGTGACCAGGAGCAGGGCCAGAACGCGAAGACGAACATGACGTCCGCGCGCTTCGACGCGGCGCGCTTCGGCGCCCGCTGACCGCGACCGGGTCGTCGGTTCCTTCTCTGCAGGGTCCTCCACGAGGTCCTCTGCAGGTTCTTCAACGGGTTCTTCATCGGGGAGTGTGATCTGTCATGGCCGGTGGCGGGGGTTCGGACCGTCGTTCCTACGACCACGGTGCTTCGTCCGAGGCGCAGCGCAACATCCAGGGCGTGATCGGGCAGCTGGAGCAGGTGATGACCGCGCGTGACGCGCAGGTGAAGGCCGTCATGGGCGACTTCCAGGCCGACGGCGTGTCCGAGGAGTACCACGCCAAGGAGCTGCGCTGGAAGAACGTCTCCCAGGAGGTGCGCAACATCATCTCGCTGCTGCGCAAGACGCTCGAGGAGAACGACAGCACCGCGCAGCAGACGGTCGCCCGCGCCAAGACCGCGGTCGACAACATCGGCTGACACGGGCCGATCCAGTAGGCACGGACAACGGGGGAGCTCGACATGGCGGGTGACTGGGATATCCAGCCGCAGGGCGTCCAGGGCCAGTTGAAGATCGTCGGCGGACACGCCGGCGACCTCTCGACGGCACTGAACAACCTGGTGACGGACATGCAGGCGGCAGCGCAGGCCGCCGGTACGGCGGTGCCGGGATCGCATGCGACGGTCGAGGTCCAGGGCCCGGTGCCCGTGGGCGCACCCTCGTTGTCGCACGGCGCGATGGGCCCGGTCGCGGCCGCCCTCTCGCAGTACCTGGAAGGCCGGCAGGCCGAGTTGAAGTCGATGTCGGAGCGCATCGAGGCCTGCCTGACCGGCACGGTCAAGGCCGTCAACGAGTACATCGCCGGCGACCTGACCGCCGCGAAGAACGCCCAGGACGCGGCGAAGTCCGTGGACCTCAAGGCGCTCGGCATCCAGCCGGAGGACAAGGGCAAGTGAGCGACGAGAATCCGGTGAACCCGGCCGAG
This sequence comes from Kitasatospora sp. NPDC057936, assembly GCF_042887525.1. Taxonomy (NCBI): domain Bacteria; kingdom Bacillati; phylum Actinomycetota; class Actinomycetes; order Kitasatosporales; family Streptomycetaceae; genus Kitasatospora; species Kitasatospora sp. NPDC057936. The sequence continues at coordinate 72,236 of NZ_JBHVPD010000005.1, read as the reverse complement.
GTGCCGGTCTTCACGGGCAACCTGGGCACTCTCGACGAGAAGGTCAAGTCGATCTCGACGGGCGGGGCGAAGATCGCCTCGACCGCCGGGGACGTGCACACCAGCTTCGGCGCCCTGAGCGCGTTCTACAAGGCGCCCGAGGCCGACCAGCTGTTCGCGACGACGAAGCCGGTGTCCGACCTGGGCCTGAAGCTCAGCCAGGACGTCTGCACGATCTCGGGTGCGCTGGGCCAGTACTCCAAGGACGCGGCGCCGATCAGGGACAGGCTCGACACCCTGAAGCGCGAGGCCATCGCCTTCAAGGACATGGCCGACAAGAACCACGACTGGCGCCAGGACGAAGACAAGGTCAAGGAGAACAACAACCGGCGCAACGACATCGCCGACGCCTGGACCCAGTTCCAGGGCGTCGAGCGGGACGCCTACGCCAAGATCGTCGCCCTGGTCGGCGGCAAGCCGCTGCGCGTCAACGACGGCTCCAACGCCGACGACATGTACGGCTACAACGCCAAGGACCTCAAGGACTCCAAGGACCTGCCCTGGGGCAGCGCCGTCGACCGCGACATCCCCTGGTGGGACCTGCCGGACCAGGTGATCGAGTTCGGCAAGGGCGTGATCATCGACGGCGTCTGGGGCACCATCAAGGGCCTGGGCACGCTGGTCGGCTTCGGCGGCTGGGACGCCTTCAAGCAGTCCTGGACCGGCCTCGCCAAGCTCGCCACCGGCCTCGCCATCACGGGCATCCCCGGCGTCGGCCCGCTCTTCCTCGCCGTCCCCGACAAGGACCTGCCGTCCTGGCTGCGCGACTCGCGCAAGGCGATGAAGGAGACCGGCAAGGCCCTCCTCGCGTGGGACCAGTGGGGCTCCAACCCGTCCCGCGCCGCAGGCGCCGTCACGTTCAACGTGCTCACCACCGTCTTCACCGGCGGCGAGGGCGCGGCCGCGGAGGGCGCGGGCAAGGCCGGTCTCGCCGGGAAGGCGCTGTCCGTCGCGGGCAAGGTCGGCAAGGCCATCGACCCGATGACGTACGTCTTCAAGGGCGCCGGCTTCGGCATCTCCAAGGTCAGCGACGTCGTCAAGGGCCTCAAGGGCATCACCGACTTCAAGATGCCCAGCATCAACCTCGACAAGGCCATCTCCCTGCCCGAGGGCGCCATCAAGCTCCCCGACGGCTCGTTCAAGCTCCCGCCCGGCGCCCAGATCCCCGAGGGCGCGATCAAGGGCGCCGACGACACCATCAAGCTGCCCGCCGGCACCAAGGAACTCCCGCCCGGCACCGTCAAGTTCGAGCACGGCGGCAAGACCGAGTTCGTGGACCCGCACGGCAACGTCTACGACGACGCCGGAAACATCCACCCCGGTGAGACCGCGCCGAAGGAGACCGTTCCCGGCGACCACAACGGCGACCACCCCGGCGGCACCACCCCCGACCACCCGGTCAAGCCGAACGGCCCCGACCCGCTCCACACCCCGGCCAAGGCCAAGGTGCCCGAGATGGCGGGCGTCGGCGGCCGCGACGGCGTCATCAAGCTCGGCTCGGACCTCTCCGACCCGTTCAAGGTGCCGGACCACGTGCCGGACCATGTCCCGGATCACGTGCCCGACCACGTGCCGGACCACGTGCCCGACCACACCCCCGGCGGCCACGCCCCCGAGGGCCCCAACGCGAGCCACGAGCCCCCCGGCCACAACGACGGGCCGGGCCACGACGGCACCGGCGACCACACGGGCGGCCACGACGGCACCGGCGACCACACGGGCGGCCACGACGGCACCGGCGGGGACCACAACACCGGCGGCCACGACGGCGGTTCCGGCGACCACACCCCCGGCGGCCACGACGGCGGTGCCGGTGGCGGCCACGACGGTGGCTCCGGCCCCGGCTCGGGTGAACACCCGCCCGCCGAGGAGCCGTTGGGCAACCGTCCCGATGGTTCGTGGGAAGGCGAGAAGGGCCTCAAGCTCAACCCCGAGGCCAACGCCGCCGCCGACAAGTTCATGCAGGAGTCCGCCACCCACGAGCCCCGGGTCACCGAAGCCGTCCAGCAGGTCGCCGGCAAGGTCGACAACGGCAAGCTCATCGGCCTGGAGTACCGCCTCAAGGGCGAGGACTCCCTCAAGCGCAAGCTCGCCACCGACCTCGCCAGGCCCGGCATCCGCCCCGAAGACGCCATCGCCAAGATCAAGGACTCCGTCCGCTACACCCTCGAAGTCCCCGCCGACAACTACGCCCACGGCGTCACGCAAGCCATCGAGGACCTCCAGAAGCGCGGCTTCGAGAACATCACCTTCAAGAACACCTGGGACGCCGCCGGCTACAAGGGCATCAACTCCACCTGGCGCGACGCCGTCACCGGCCAGAAGTTCGAGCTCCAGTTCCACACCGCCGACAGCTTCAAGGCCAAGATGGACGGCCACGTCCTCTACGAAAAGGAACGCCTCCCCGGCCTCACCCCCCACGAGCTCGAAGTCATCAAGGCCGAACAGGCCGACCTCTTCGGCAAGGTCCACGTCCCCGACGGCGCCGGCGACATCAAGCTCCCCACCGAGCCCGTCCACGACATCCCGACCGGCACCACCCACGAACCCCACGGCACCGGCCACAACCCCGGCACCGAACACCCCAAGCCCGACGGCGGCCACACTCCGGGCGATCACCCCGGCGGCGGGGACCACACCCCGGGCGACCACAACGGCGGCGGCGACCACGCCCCCGGCGACCACACCGGCGGTCACGACGGCCCGACCGGCGGCGACCAGGGCCCCTCGGGAACAGGCGACCACCCGGCGGCTCCGGACGCCGGCGACCACGGCTGGGACCGTCCACCCACCGAGAACCGTCCCCTCCAGCTCGGGGGCGAGACGGAGCAGAAGATCAGGGACCTCCTGCCTGGCCCGAAGCCGAAACGTGCGGACCTCGACAAAGCCATCGAAAACCTGGCGAGCCACCCGGCCGGCCAGGAGACGGCCGACCTGATCGCTTCTGGTCGGTTCAAGGGCATGACGAACTTCGACCAGGTGGTGGGCAGCCTCAGCCAGAAGAATGCGATGTCGGGTGGCATCGAGCAGCTTCGCCTCGCCGACCGTCTGCAGCGGAGTGGCATCACGGACATCAGCTTCGAGCTCAAGGACGGTTCGGAGATCAAGCCCGGTGTGACCGCCGGGCCGGAGACCGACCTGGACGTGATGGCCCGTGCCCACGACGGGACCACCTTCGGTTATCAGTTCAAGGAGATCGCGAACCCCAAGAAGGTCGCCAACAAGATGTGGCAGAACATGGGGCAGCTCGCGGACTCCGGCGCCGACGTCAAGGTCTTCGTCGTCGACACCAAGGGAAGCATGGCCGATATGCTGGCTGCGGGTGTCGAGAAGGACCTCGCCAGGATCTACGAGCGGAATAACGTGATCGTCGTTCTTCGCACCGAGGACGGAACACTCCTATCTCCGCCCGGCGCCCGATTCATGCCTGGAGGCCAGCCGTGATTGCCAGCACCCCTGTGGCGCGGTGGTACTGGGGCGTGCGCGGCCGTCCCACCGACCTGGTCAGCGAGGCCGTCCACCGGTTCACCCTGGCGATCCGGGTCCTCGATCGGCACCGCCTGGGCACGCCCCACGATGGGCAGGTTGCCGTGTCGATCCCGGAGCCGGGCAACCGGAGCCACCTCCTCAAGGCGGACCTCCGGGTCGGTGCGCTCGCCGAAGACGGTTCGGGGGCCGCCGACGCCCTGGTCTCGCACATCGAAAAGCGTCTCGCCCCAGGCGAAATCGGCACCGTGAACCTGTACGCGCCGTGCGACGGAATCGTGGACACCGACAACGGCGGACAGCCCACAGAGAAGATGTTCACCCTCTCCGTCGAGGTGTCCCAAGACTTCTTCAACGTGACCCTGACAACGTTCTCCGACGCCTGGCTACCGCTCGACCTGCGCGGGCGTGCTCAGGAATCGGTATTCGCCGTCAATGCGCCGCGCCTGGCCGCGGCCCTGGCCGAGATCTCCGAGGCGCTGGACCTGGAGATCGATCCCGACGATCCGACGCGGCTCGCCGTTCCGACGGAGTCAGGGATCGAGAACCACTTCAGGGACGATGCCGGCACCCCTTGGGATGTGTGGGGGAGCTTCGAAATTCCCTATCGCAACGGCATCTTCAACCAAACCCCGAGATTCACGGCCGGCTACAAGCGGACCACGTCCGGCCCTGTCCGGTACGTCCCCGTGATCGGCATCACCGGTGTCCTCGGCTACCTATGGGTATCCGACACCGACGGAGCCGCGAGCTTCGAACCTTCCGAAACTGCGGATCTCGACGGCTACCGGGCGGGTCTGGTCTGGCTGGACCGGCTTCAGAAGGCGTACGACCGCGGACTGTCCCCCACCGCCGCACTGACGGAACTGACGGCGCTCCCCGGAGATCCCGAGGCGGGGCACGCGACTCCGGGTGGACTGACGGACGTGGACGAACTCCGGAAGCTGCAGGAGCTCGCACAATCCTGACGACGTGCGCCTCCCCAAGAAAACCAATGAGCAGAAAGGGGGTTGGGGCGATCGTGGCATCCGATATCCCTGACAAGTGGTATCCCAAGACCCTGCCGCTGGACCAGAAGGCCGCGGCCCGTCTCGGCGCCTGGGTGACGGCCTCCGCCGGTGAGTCGCTGCAGGCCTCCGAGCTCGACCTACGCGGGGCCAACCTCTCCGGTGGGGACTTCACCGGTGCGTGGTTCTCCCACTCCGTGCTCGCCGGCGTCTCCCTCGCCGGCGCGGAGCTCTGGCGCGCTCACCTGGAGAAGGCCGACCTGACCGGCGCGAACCTCACCGGCGCCAGCCTGGTCAAGGTCTCCCTGGACGAGGCCTCTCTGCGGTCCGCCTGCCTGGACGGGGCCGACCTGACGTCGGCCTCGGTGTACGGGGTCGACGCCCGGGAGGCCACCTTCCGAAACGCCGAGCTCCCCGGGGCCTCCCTCCTCCGTGTCGACCTGCGCGGCGCCGACCTGACCGACGCCACCGTGGCGAACACCTCGTTCAAGGTCCGCGTGGACGAGCACACCGTGGTCCGCGGTCTGTCCGGCACACTGTCCGGCCCCGTCACCGTCGTCACCGACGACACCGAGCAGGAACTCGACGGCGTCGCCCTCGAGAAGTGGCTCGGCGAACGCGGCGCCCAGGTCGAGGTACTCAGCGGCGAGCCCGTCACGTACTATGCGGTTTTCAGTGAGATCTCCTCGCGGGAGAACCCCGAAACCGTCATGCGTCGCCGCGTCGTCGACGGAATCGAATATGACGAGGAATTCACTCGCAATCTTCGCTGGGAGCCGACCGAATACTTCCGGCTTTACTACCTCGGGCACAACGAGGACGACCACGTCGAGATCAGCAGGGCCGAGGTCGACGCCTTCATCGCACGGGTCAAGCAAGCCCTCGGCACCCCGTCCCAGGAGAGCTGACCTCCGGGACTCATGGACGCCCGATGGCCCGACCACCACTCCGGCGGTCGGGCCATCGGATTTCGTACGTTCACACCGGAGGTGGCACCGTGATCGCCAGTACGCCGGTCGCCCGTTGGACCTGGGGCGACTTCATCGAAGGTGAGGACGAGCTCCTCCGCTGCCTCACCGATCTGCTCACCGCACGGGCCGTCCTCGCCTCTCACCGGCTGGTGACCGGCGAACCCAGGATCCGTCTCACCGTCGCGGAGTCCGGCAAGCCGTGCGAGAAGCTGTACGAGGGCGAGCTCCCCGCGAACGGCTCACCCGAGGAACTGGCGGCCGTGGTCCGCTCCGCCCTGCGACCGGGCCCCATCGGCTCCGTCGATGCCACCATCTCCCCGGCCGGCATGCTGCTCGCCCCCGCAGGCGACATCCACACGGACGGTCTGTTCCACCTCTCGGCATCCACCTACACGGACTTCGCGGCGGTGGAGCTGGTGACGTACTCCGACGCCTGGATGCCCTTCGACCTCCGGGGCCGGCCCCAGCCCGCCGTGCACGAGGCGAACGCGCCCCGGCTCACGGCCGCCCTGGCCGAGCTCACCGACGTCCTCGGCTCCGACATGGACCCGGAGGACCCGACCTACTTCGGCACGCCGACCGAAACCGGCGTCGACCCCCACTTCGACCAGGACGGGGCCCCGGCCGACTCGTGGTCCCGGTTCGAGCTCGCCCGCCGGTACGAGCGCTTCACCCACGCACCCGGCTACCGCCGTACGACGGACGGAGACGTGCGGTACGTCCCGATCGCCGACGGCCACGGGTTGCTCGGCTACCTCTGGGCCTCCGACACCGAGGACGCCGCGAGCTTCGAGCCCGCCGACGTCGACAACGACCAGCGCTACAGCGCCGCCCTCGCCTGGCTGGACCGCCTGCGCTCGGCCCACGACCGCGAGCTGTCCCCCACCCAGGCCCTCACCGAACTGACCGGCCGCGCACCGGAGGACACCAAAGGCCCGGTCGCCCTGGCGACACTGCGCAACCGCGCCGCGTGGTCCACGAAGAGCCTGCCGCTGGACCGGGAAGCCGCAGCCCAGCTCAGCGCCTGGGTGACGGCAGCGAACGGCGAGCCACTGGACGCCACCGGCCTCGACCTGCGCGGAGCTGCCCTCTCTGACGGAGACCTCACCGGAGCGTGGTTCGCCCACTCCGTGCTCGCCGGCGTCTCCCTGGCCAACGCGGAACTCTGGCGCGCCCGCCTGGAGAAGGCCGACCTGACCGGCGCGAACCTCGCCGGGGCGAGTCTGGTCAAGGCAACCCTGGACCTGGCCACCCTACGGTCCGCCTGCCTGGACCGCGCCGATCTGACCTCCTCCTCCCTGATCGACGTCGACGCCACCGCCGCGACCTTCCGCCGCGCCGACCTCACCAACGCCACCCTCCTCCAAGTCGACCTGCGCGGCGCCGATCTGTCCGACGCCACCACGGCGAACACCTCGTTCACCGTCACCGTCGACGAGCACACCGTGCTCCGCGGCCTGACCGGCACCCTCTTCGGCCCCGTCACCGTCATCACCGGCGACACCGAGCAGGAACTCGACGGCCTCGCCCTCCAGCGCTGGCTCACCACGCAGGGCGCCGACGTCGAAGTCCTCAGCGGCTTCGTCTACTACGCGAAGCTCCACACCGGCGAATCCCGCGAGAACCCCAGCGGAATCGCGCGCCGCAGCTCGGCGGACGGCAACGACTACGACGAGGCCTACACCCGCAACCTCTGCTGGGAGCCGACCGAATACTTCCGTCTCTACTACCTCGGCCACAACGACATCGACCACGTCGAGATCACCAGGGCCGAAGCCGACGCCTTCATCGCACGCGTCAAGCAGAGCCTGAGCACCCCGTGATCGCCCGCACCCCTGTGGCGCGGTGGTTCTGGGGCGTGCACGGCCGTCCCACCGACCTGGTCGGCGAGGCGGTCCAGCGGTTCGCCACAGCGTTCCAGGTCCTCGACCGGCACCGCCTGAGCACGCCCCGCGCCGGGCAGGTCACCTGATCTGCCCGACCCTTTCGAGCCGCTGCTGCTGATGCTGGAGCGGGGAGGCTTGTGCCTGGTCATCGAGAACCGGGTCGCAGACTTCGCCACCCTGCGCGTCCCCCTCGGAACGTGGCAGGACCACCTGAGCACCGAGCCGGTCATCGCACTCGAACGGTCCGCGCTCGACGCCATCGATTGGTGATCGATCTCCGGGACGCACAAAACCCGCCGGCCCGACCGCATTTCGGCGATCGGGCCGGCGGGCATTCATGCGTCGGCGGCCTACGTCGGGAATTCACCCAACCAACCGTGAGAGACGAGGTACTTGGGAATGTAAGGCGACTCCACGTCGATCGGGAACTTCCCGTCGAAGGCCATGCAGGCCATGGCGAGAGGGCCGAGGGCGAGTGCCCCGTCGCGCTTGGTCGCGCGGTCCTCGTCCATGGTCCAGTACATCTTGTGGAGGTTCAGCGCCTCGACCAGGTTCGGGGAGAACTCCTCCTCCCGCTTGCGCACGACCTGGTAAAAGAGGTTGAGCGGCGGGTACATCAGGCACTGCATGGCATCGCGCGGAGCGACGCGCGCGGCATCGGGCGTCGACGTCTCGAAGGCGGCCGTGAGCTTGTCGACGAGGCCCGGCCGACGGAGCCAGTAGGTCTGCTGGACGTCCACCCAGTGGTAGACGTACTCGTCGTACGAGCCTTCCGGCGAGCGCAGCCGTTCGAGCGGGATCTCGCACAGCTGCGTCATCCGCTTCTGCTCGCGGCAGATGAGGGCCAGCCAGAAGGCGTTCAGCCAGTTCCCCGCATCGGCGAAGGACTGTGGCCCGATCGCCGGAACGCTCCGCGCCCTGCCGTTGATGAAGCACTCGACGGTGCCTTCGCTCGCGCCGGTCACGGCGAACACCGCCGAGCCGAGCTGCATCGCGGTGACCGCGGCCTTCCACGTCTCCAGCCGGTCCGCCTCCGGGTCGGCAACCACGTGGGTCTGCAAGGCGAGGAGAGCCGTGCTGAACGCGAAGTCGATCATGTCGGCCGACTCCTCGAGTTCGTCGACCCTCCGGTTCACCCGCTCGCTCAGCCGGTCGGCGAATGCCTCGGCATCGGGCTGAGGCTCGATGTGGCGGGCAACAGTCTCGGTCACGGAAGAGTCCCCTTGCTGATGTCGAACCGCCGGTACTGCAAGCCAGTGTAGCTTCCGGCGTTCTTCTCGCCCTTGACGACGACGTATTCGAGATTTCCGTCCTTGAGCGCCGTCGTGATCTTGTCGACGAGGTCCGTCTCGCCCCGCTCTTCCATCTCCCTGAGAATGTCGAAGAAGTATTCCCTGCTCCCCTGCGAAACCGCCTTACGGGTGGCCCCGGGAAGAAGGCGACTATTGAGACCCGTACTCGGGCTGCTCTTGGCTTCGACGACGACGACCCGCCCGTCCTCGTTCGTCCAGACCTGGTCGAACTGGTCGTTGCCGTTCTTCGGGCCGAGGAGCGGCTCGTCCTTGAAGCCCGGGAAGTTCTCGGCGATGTAGTGGTGCCTCGCCGCCGCCTCACCGAAAGCCTCGGTCGCCTTACCCATCTCAGTGTGGGACGCCTTGTACACCCCGTCTGCCTGCGGAAGACCGAGCCTCTGCCTCCAATCCTTGACCAGGTTGTCCCACGTCACGGCGCTGTGGCGCTTCTTCGCGAACAGGTCGAGCAGGTTGAGCCGGTCCTTGTCGGTGACCTTGGTCTCGTCCAGGGAGATGTAGTCGTCGTCGAGGTAGTGGGGCTCGGGGGGCTCCGGGGTGTCCTTGGCCGGCACCCACGGGCCGTGCTCGTCCAGTTTGACGAGCTGGGGCGGTGTGTATCCGCTCTCGTCCTTGTAGGACAGCCGCTTGCGGTCACCGTCGATGTTGTAATACTGCTCCCGGTATCCCGGCTCCTCGTTGGCGCGGTAGACCTGGATCTCCTCGATCTGCTCCTTGGTGAGGCTCCCGGGCTCTCCATAGGGGTTCGGGCCGTCCTTCATGAATTCCGGCCGCTTCACGGGCTGGCGCGCGGGCGGTTCGTGGCCGCCCGTACCGGAGCCGTCGTGGCCGCCCGTCGAACCGCCGTCGTGACCGCCAGTGCCGTCGTGACCGCCCGTCGAACCGCCGTCGTGCCCGCCCGTGCCGGAGCCGTCGTGCCCGCCCGTGCCGGAGCCGTCGTGCCCACCAGTGCCGTCGTGCCCGCCGGTCCCCGAGCCGTCGTGCCCACCCGTACCGTCGTGCCCACCCGTGCCCGCGCCATCGTGCCCGCCCGTGGTCGGGCCGTCGTGGCCACCCGCGCCCGGGCCGTCGTGACCGCCGCCGGACGGGTTGAGGTCGTTGCGGGGCCCCTCGGGGGCGTGGCCGCCGGGGGTGTGGTCGGGGGCGTGGCCGCCGGGGGCCAGGTGGTCCGGGACGTGGTCGGGCACGTGATCGGGGACGTGGACCGGTTCGGAGAGGTCCGAGCCGAGCTTGATGACGCCGTCGCGGCCGCCGACGCCCGCCATCTCGGGCACCTTGGCCTTGGCCGGGACGACGGGGTTGTGGGGCTTGACCGGGTCGTGGTCCGCGCCGGTGTGGTCGCCGGGGAGGTTCTCCTTCGGCGCTTCGCCGCCGTGCTGGCGGATGTTGCCGGCCTCGTCGTAGACGTTGCCGTGCGGGTCCATGTACTCGACCTTGCCGCCGCGCTCCAACTTGATGGTGTTGGGCGGGAGTTCGACGGTCTTCTCGGGGAACTTGATCCCGCCGTCGGCGGTCTTGATCGCGCCTTCGGGGATCTGGGCGCCGGGCGGGAGCTTGAACGAGCCGTCGGGGAGCTTGATGGCGCCCTCGGGCAGGGAGATGGCCTTGTCGAGGTTGATGCTGGGCATCTTGAAGTCGGTGATGCCCTTCAGGCCCTTCATGACGTCGCTGACCTTGGAGATGCCGAAGCCGGCGCCCTTGAAGACGTACGTCATCGGGTCGATGGCCTTGCCGACCTTGCCCGCGACGGACAGCGCCTTCCCGGCGAGACCGGCCTTGCCCGCGCCCTCCGCAGCCGCGCCCTCGCCGCCGGTGAACACCGTGGTGAGCACGTTGAACGTGACGGCGCCCGCCGCCCGCGAGGGGTTCGAGCTCCACTGGTCCCAGGCCACCAGCGCCTTGCCGGTCTCCTTCACGGCGGTGCGCGAGTCGCGGAGCCAGGACGGGAGGTCCTTGTCCGGCATCGCCCAGAACGCCGGTCCCACGCCCGGGATGCCCGTGATGACGAGTCCCGTCGCGAGCTTGGCGAGGCCGGTCCAGGCCTGCTTGCACGCGTCCCAGCCGCCGAAGCCGACCAGCGTGCCCAGGCCCTTGATGGTGCCCCAGACGCCGTCGATGATCACGCCCTTGCCGAACTCGATCACCTGGTCCGGCAGGTCCCACCAGGGGATGTCGCGGTCGACGGCGCTGCCCCAGGGCAGGTCCTTGGAGTCCTTGAGGTCCTTGGCGTTGTAGCCGTACATGTCGTCGGCGTTGGAGCCGTCGTTGACGCGCAGCGGCTTGCCGCCGACCAGGGCGACGATCTTGGCGTAGGCGTCCCGCTCGACGCCCTGGAACTGGGTCCAGGCGTCGGCGATGTCGTTGCGCCGGTTGTTGTTCTCCTTGACCTTGTCCTCGTCCTGGCGCCAGTCATGGTTCTTGTCGGCCATGTCCTTGAACGCGATGGCCTCGCGCTTCAGGGTGTCGAGCCTGTCCCTGATCGGCGCCGCGTCCTTGGAGTACTGGCCCAGCGCGCCCGAGATCGTGCAGACGTCCTGGCTGAGCTTCAGCCCCAGGTCCGACACCGGCTTCGTCGTCCCGAACAGCTGGTCGGCCTCGGGCGCCTTGTAGAACGCGCTCATGGCGCCGAAGCTGGTGTGCACGTCCCCGGCGGCCGAGGCGATCTTCGCCCCGCCCGTCGAGATCGACTTGACCTTCTCGTCGAGCGTGCCCAGGTTGCCCGTGAAGACCGGCACCTCGGCCGGGTTCACCGGATTCTCGTCGCTCACGTCCTACCCCCCCGTGTCGAGCGCGTGTCAGCCGATGTTGTCGACCGCGGTCTTGGCGCGGGCGACCGTCTGCTGCGCGGTGCTGTCGTTCTCCTCGAGCGTCTTGCGCAGCAGCGAGATGATGTTGCGCACCTCCTGGGAGACGTTCTTCCAGCGCAGCTCCTTGGCGTGGTACTCCTCGGACACGCCGTCGGCCTGGAAGTCGCCCATGACGGCCTTCACCTGCGCGTCACGCGCGGTCATCACCTGCTCCAGCTGCCCGATCACGCCCTGGATGTTGCGCTGCGCCTCGGACGAAGCACCGTGGTCGTAGGAACGACGGTCCGAACCCCCGCCACCGGCCATGACAGATCACACTCCCCGTTGAAGAACCCGATGAAGAACCCGATGAAGAACCTGCAGAGGACCTTGCGGAGCGCACCCTGCAGAGAAGGAACCGACGACCCGGTCGCGGTCAGCGGGCGCCGAAGCGCGCCGCGTCGAACCGCGCGGACGTCATGTTCGTCTTCGCGTTCTGGCCCTGCTCCTGGTCACCCTGGCCGAAGGCCTGCTCCATGCCCGACTGACCGCCCAGGATCGCCGACAGCGACGAGTTCAGCGCGTTCGCGATCTCGTCCGCCCGCGACTTGAAGCTGTCGAACATCTGCTTGCCCTGACCGTTGAACTTGCCCTCCAGCGGCTCCGCCGCCGCCACGAGCTGCTTGACCAGCGCACCCAGATCCTGGTTCGAGGTCTTCGACCCCGACATCAGCGTCTGCAGCGCCTGGTTCCCCATGTCGAACTTCATACCGCTCCCCCGTCCGTCCGACCAGACATGCCTGTTCCAGTTCTACCAACCTTCGACCGCCCGGCGAACCCCTCGCGACAGAGCTGAGACGAAGGCATGACCGACCTATTGCCTCCGGCGCCACCCCTCCACCGCCCCGAAAACGCAGCGGCACCGCAGCCGCATCGAGCAGCCGCAGTGCCGGACCGCAGGTCGGAGGAGGTCGGACCGCCTCTTCGCACGGTGGGCCACCAGGGGCTCGAACCCTGAACCTACGGATTAAAAGTCCGCAGCTCTGCCAATTGAGCTAGTGGCCCGCGACCCTGCCCCGTGTGGGGAGGGCCACCGCGATCCTACCCGGTGGGCCCCAGGGGTCCGCCAGTGGATTGGAGGGACTCGCCGGGGGCCGGGGGTGCCGGGGGCGGGGCGTAGTGGGCGGCGCGGACCCGGCGGAGCCAGGCCTCGGCGGGGCGCTGGTCGGGGGCGGCGGGGAGGACGCCGGGACGGTCGAGGCGGTCGGCGGCCGCGACGAGGACGGGGCGGGCGGCATCCGGGTCGTCGGCGATGCGTTCGCCGAGGTCGCGGATGCGTTCGGGGTCGGGCAGGCGGACGAGGTTGGTGCCGGTCTCGTGCAGGTGGACGGCCTGTTCGACGAGCCGCACCAGGTGGCGGGCGTGCTTGGCGGCGCGGCGCCGCGCGGCGGCGTCCGTGGTGTCGCGGGTCAGCAGCTTGCGGAACTGCTGGTCCGCGTAGCCGAGGTAGGCGTTCCGGACGGCCGGCGCACTGAGGAACGAGCTGCGGATGCCGATGAGTTCGTCGCCGAGCGGGGTGCGCGTCTCGTACAGGTCGTCGGGCAGCCAGACGAGTTCGGACGCGGTGGGGTTGCAGGAGAGCGCGAGGCGGCACCACTTGGCGGCCTCGTGCAGGGTGGCGTCCGGCCGGGTGGTCACGTGCGACTCGGCCGGGCGGTGCAGGCCGTGCAACTCCTCGGTGGGGGTGGCGAACAGGCCCAGCCGGTCGATGTCGGAGCCGGCGTGGGCGAAGCCGTACGCGGTCGAGCCGACGATGCCGGCGAGCAGGACGGCCCCGGGCGCTACGGGCGCTACGGGCACTGCGGAGGCCATGGGCACTACGGGCACTGCGGGCACTGCGGCAGCCATGGGCACTACGGGCATGCGCGTTCTCCTCTCGAACAGCTCGGTCGGCCGTGGCGGTGGTGATCGCATCCTCCCCGAGCCCGGCCGCGCCGGGCGACCGATTTCCTGCTCGGGGCCCGCCCGTCGGCCGATACTGGCCCCATGGAGCACGGACCGGAGACCCGCACCGACGCCGACACCGCGAAACTGCGCGCCTGGTGGTCGCACCGCCAGTGGCTGGACCGCCCGCACCCCGGCGCACCCGCCGCCGAGGTGCTGGCCGCCACCGGGTGGGCGCGGTCGGTGGGCGGCGCGGCACCGTACCTGGGGCTGTTCGCCCGGGCCGGGCTCCGCCGGGCGGCGGTGGACGCGGCCGTGGCGCGGCTGGAGGTGCACGAGCTGCCGGCGGCGCGCGGCTGCACGTACGTCCTGCCGGCCGCCGACTTCGCGCTCGGGCTGGCCGCCGGCGCCGCCGGACCGGTGGCCGAACTGACCTCCGCGGAGAAGCACTTGGGGGTCGGCCGGGACGAGGTGGAGAAGCTCTGCCTGGCCATCGAGCGCGTGTTGTCTGAGGCGGAGCCGCTGGACCCGACGTCGATCCGGGAGGAGGTCGGCGACGCCGTCCGGTCGCTCGGCGAGGCGGGGAAGAAACGCGGCGTCTCGACGACGCTGCCGCTCGCGCTCGGGCTGATGCAGTCGCGCGGACGGATCCGCCGGGTGCCCGTCAACGGCCGTCTGGACCAGCAGCGTTACGGCTACGTGGGCTGGGACCAGCCGGTCGCCGGAGGCACCGTCGACCTCGCCCGCCGCTACTTCTCCTGGGCCGCCCCAGCCACCCTGCGGCACTTCCGCTGGTTCTCCGGCTTCACCGCGGCCACCGCCCGCCGGGCCGTCGCCGAGGCCGGGCTGGTCCCGCTCGCACCCGGCTCGGAGTTCCTGATGCCGTCCGAACTGCTGGACGAGTACGCCGAGTTCAGGATCCCCGCCGAGCCGCGCTACACCCTGCTCGCGGGCATCGACGGCATCCACCTCCTGCACCGCGACCTGCCCCGGCTGCTCGACCCCGCCGACGCCGCACGCCCGCTGCCCGCCGGCCGGGCCGGGCGGTCGTTCGGCAGCGAGGCCGACCCGCAGACCCACGTGGTGCTCGACCGGGGCCGGATCGTCGGGCTGTGGGAGTACGACACCGAGCGCGCGGAGATCGTCCACCAGTCCTTCGTGCCGCCGGACGACGCGCTGCGCGAGGCGGTGGCCCGCACCGAGGCGTTCGTCCGCGACGAGCTCGGCGACGCGCGCGGGTTCAGCCTCGACTCGCCGAAGAGCCGCGCGCCGAAGATCGCGGCCCTACGGGCGGCGGCAGGCACCACGGACCGGGCCACCCGGTAGCGGCCACCGGGCAGTGGCCACCGGATAGCGTACGGACATGTCGACCACTCCCCCCGAGGTCCTGCTCGTCACCGGCGCGGGCCGCGGCATCGGCGCCGCCACCGCCCTGCTCGCCGCCCGCCGCGGCCACCACGTGTGCGTCAACTACCGGGCCGACGAGGCCTCGGCGGACGCCGTCGTGGCCGCCATCCGGGCCGAGGGCGGCACCGCCGTCGCCGTCCGGGCGGACGTCACCCGCACCGCCGAGGTGGAGCGGCTGTTCGCCACCGTGGACGCCGAACTCGGACCGCTCACCGGCCTGGTGAACAACGCGGGCACGCTGGAGCGGCAGTGCCGGCTCGAAGACCTCGACGAGGAGCGGCTGAACCGGATCTGGGCGGCCAACATCACCGGCCCGTTCCTGTGCGCGGCGCAGGCCGTCCGCCGGATGTCCACCCGGCACGGCGGTCGCGGCGGCGCCGTCGTCAACGTCTCCTCGGCCGCCTCCCGGCTCGGCTCGCCGAACGAGTACGTCGACTACGCCGCCGCCAAGGGCGCCGTCGACTCGATGACCCGCGGCCTCGCGCTGGAGGTCGCCGCCGAGGGCATCCGCGTCAACGCCGTCCGCCCCGGGCTGATCCACACCGGCATCCACGCCCTGGGCGGCGAGCCCGGCCGGGTCGACCGGGTCGGCCCCACCCTGCCGATGGGGCGCGGCGGGCGGCCGGAGGAGGTCGCCGAGACGATCCTCTTCCTCCTCTCCCCGGCCTCGTCGTACATGACGGGAGCGTTCCTGGACGTCGCCGGCGGACGCTGAGAACGGTCCGCCCGAGGTGACCGGACGTCACCCGGCGGCACCGAAAGGCCTCCTCCGGTTTCCTTCCGCCACCACCGCCCGCACCCGTACCGTGGTGCCATGACCGACGCCATCGACGCCTTCATCGACATCCCCGGCGTGCGCAACTTCCGCGACGCCGGGGGCATCGGCACCCTCCGCCGCGGTGTGCTCTACCGCTCCGGCTCCTTCCACACCCTCACCGAGGAAGGCGCCCGGCGCCTCAAGGCCCTCGGTCTGCGCACCGTGGTCGACCTGCGCAGCGCGTTCGAGCTGGAGGTCTGGCCCGACCTGCGGCACGGCCTCGACCACGAGACCCTCCACGTGCCGACCCTCCCCGCCGACCGCGAGGACGACGAGCACCCGTGGCCCGAGGACCAGGCCGCGCTCTACCCCTTCATGGCCCGCACCGGCGGCCCGTCGATCGCCGCGACCGTCCGCCGCCTGGCCGCCCCGGAAGCCGTCCCGGCCGTCGTCCACTGCGCGGTCGGCAAGGACCGCACCGGCCTCACCATCGCGGTCGTCCAGTCCCTCCTCGGCGCCTCCGAGGCCGAGATCACCGCCGACTTCCTGCGCTCCAACGCCGGCCTCGGCCTCCTCGACGGCCCCACCCCGTACGTCGACGAAACCGGCACCGAACGCGTCTCCCGCCCGGTCTCCGCCGCCCTCCTCGCCTCCTCCCTCGCCTGGATCGAAACCCACCACGGCTCCATCCCCGCCTACCTCGCCCCCCACGGCATCACCGACACCGACCTCACCGCCCTCCGCACCAACCTCTCCGCCTGAGCGAACCGCCGAAGCCCCACCCGCTTACCCCCGGCGTTCCAGGTGCCACCACTGTGTCGGGGAGTCGGTGTCCTCCCGCTGCTCGACCCCGCCCTCGGTGGCCGTCAGGGGTTTGCCGCTGATGAAGCTCGTGATGGTGTAGGTGCCCGGGGCGTCGTCGTGGTGTTCGAGGAGCCATTCCTGGGCGCCGAAGGCGTTGGCGGACCACTGCTGGATGGGGACGCCGTCGTCGGGGGAGGCGTTGGTGACGTCGAGGCGTTTGCCGCTGTTGGCGTTCTCCAGGTGGTAGAGGGCGCCGCCGGGGTGGACGGCGGTGAGGTGCCAGAGCTGGGCGTCGGTGCCGGTGGCCTCGCCGCAGCGGATGCGGGCTCCGCTGCGGCGGCTGCCGTCGGCGACTTCGAGGAGCAGGCCGTCGGCGGCGTTGCGGATCAGGTAGGCGCCGTCCGTGATCGCGGTGTCAGTCACGGGGGAAGTCTGCCACCGGGGACCGACGGGCTTCGTAGGTGAAGGCGGCGGCGAGGACGGTGGCGGTGGCCGCGACCTGGGCGAGGGCGGAGACGGTGGTGCCGAGCCGGACGGTGGCGAGCAGGAGGGCCGCCGCGACGAGCCGGGGCGCGTTCGGGGTGAGGCGGAAGGTGCGGCGGACGGCGGTGTTGACGACGAGGTAGAGCGCGATGCCGCCGGCGAGGGCGCCGGCCTGCGGGAGGGTGATCGGGGCCCCCGGGTGGGCGACGGCGGACTTGACCCCGGCGGCGAACAGCAGGATGCCGAGCAGGAGTCCGCCGTGCCCGAGGTAGTAGACGGTGACGGCGGTCCAGTTGCGGCGCGCGGACGTGAGGGCGGCCATGTGGTGCTCGGCGCGGGCGTCGTCGTCGTGCCCGAAGTAGGCCCACCAGAGCCCGACGCACACGGCGAGGCTGAGCAGGGCGACGGCGACGAGGGGCAGGGTGAGGTCCAGGCCGCCGGCGCCGACGCCGATCGCGATGACGGACTCGCCGAAGGCGATGATCACGATCAGTCCGTGGCGTTCGACGAAGTGGTCGGCGCGGAGCCGGAACTCGGGCAGCCGGGCGACCCGCGGGGTCACGAACTGCATGGCGAAGGCGGCGGCCCAGAAGGCGAGTTGGAGGGTGCCCGTGCAGTAGCCGCCGGTCACGACCAGCGCGCCGCCCACCAGGTTGGCCCCGCCCATCCGCAGCACGGCGGGCAGCGCGACGCCGGAGGCCGCGAACATGCCGGTGTGCACGGCGACGACCACCAGGTACGCCCAGCCGAACGCGACGCCGCTGCCCTCGAAGGCGTGCGGGACGGACAGCGACATCACCAGGAACGCGCCCATGGCGAGCATGAGGAGGCCGCGCCGGCGGTGGTTGCTGGGCGGCATGGCGTTGGTGAGCCAGATGAAGGCGTCGTACATCCACCAGATGACCGCCAGCATGACGAGCACCTGGACGAGGCCGTCGACGGTGAGGTGGTGGGCCAGGCTGCCGGTGAGCTGGGTGATCGTGAAGACGAAGACGAGGTCGAGGAAGAGTTCGAGCGGGGCGACCTTCAGGGCGGGTTCCGCCTCGGTGCCGGGGCCGGGGACTCGTATCGGATGGGGCGCAGTCACCGCGTGAGTATGCGTCACGGTGCCTTCGCCGCGCCGCTGCTTCCGCCGACGCACGCACCCCACGCGGCCCCGCACGGCCCCCGCTCCGCTCCCCGCCCCGCCCCGCCCGCCGCCTATGCTGCGGCGAATGGCCTCCCAGCACACCCCCACGCCCCATCAGCAGCCCACCTTCGCCGAGGCGGTGGCCGTCCTGGAGGCGGTGGTCGCGGCGGAGGACGAGGAGCGGTTCGGCCCGGCGCTCGGCCTGGTCGGCGGGCTCTTCGGCCCGGCCGGCCCGGAGGAGGTGGCGACCGCCGGGCCCCGGCTGGCGGCGCTGCTGCCGGACGCGCCGCCGTTCCCGCGTTCGCACCTGGCGATGCTCGTGGGCGCCTGCGTCGAGCGGGGCGCCGATCCGTCGGCGTGCGCGGGCCCGGTGCTGGCCGGGCTGCGGGGCGCGTTGACGGGCGCGCAGCGGCTCGTGGAGCGGTGGGAGGCGACGGGCGGCGGTCCGCTGCCCGATCCGGAGGAGGACGACCCGGGCGCGGCCCACGGGCGGATCGCGGATCCGGCCGTCCTGGACGCCTGGCAGGCGCACCTGGCCGTCGTCGGCTGGTGGACGCTGGAGCTGTGGCAGCGCGCCGCGTGGGCGGTGCTGGCGCACGCGCCGGTGCGGGCGGAGGCGCGCGCCTCGGGCGTGACGGCCGTGCTGCTGGAGTTGATCGCCCGGTACGGCGGTGAGCGGCACGACCTCAAGGGCCTCTCGTACCTGGCCCAGGTGCTCGACGACGAACCGCTGCTGGTGCTGGACCGGCCGACGGGCACGGGCTACCTGCTCCGCATGGACGGCCTGAGCGACACCTTCCAGCTGCACACGCTCCTCGCCGACGTGCTGATCGGCGGCGGCCACCTGCCGGGCGTCCGGCAGGACCCGGAGGTCGTGGCGCTGTGCCGCACGGCGCACCCGGACGGCCGCCGCCTGATCGCGGCCGGCGCGTTCAACCTGGTGGCGCCGGACGGCTCGTGGCTCTGGAACGAGGGGACGCCGGCCGACATCCCGGTGCTGGACGGTGTTCGGACGCTGGTGCTGGAGCCGCAGCCGTACGAGCGGACGTGGTCGGCGGGCCGGTTCATCCCGGACCTCCCGGGCGACCTGCGGCTGGAGCGCGTGCTGTCCCCGGCGGAGGCGGCCGAGCGGCTGTCGCGGACGGTGCCCGCGCAGACCGCCGCGCAGGCGTTCCGCTAGGACCACGGCAGTAAGCACCAAGGGCCACGGCACTAGGCACCAAGGGCCGCGAGCGGGTGCCCGAGCGCGTGGAGTTATGGTCGGAAGCCGGAACGCATCCCCCGAGCGGACGAGTGGAGTCGACGATGGCGAAGGTCCCGAACGTGATCGCGGACGGCGCGCCCGCCGCCCTGACCGCCGCGAGCGGCCTGGTCGGCGGCTACGGCGTGGCCCGCTGGACCGGGCGGCGCGAGCTGGGCGGCGCGGTGCTGGCGGTGGCCGGTGCCGGGGCGGCCGCGCAGTGGCACCGCCGTTCGGGCGCGCGGACGGCGGCCGTGCTGACCGGGCTGTACGTGGTGGCCTTCGGCGGCTCGCACCCGCTGGCGAAGCGGATCGGCGCGTGGCCGTCCGTGTTCGCCGTCACCGGGGTGGTCGCCGCCGCCTCGGCCGTGGCGACGGCGCTGTCCGGCCGCGCCGAGGCCTGACCGGCCGCCGAAGCGCTCAGCCGGTGAACCGGGCCTCGAACGCGGCCCGGTTCGCCGACACCGGCGAGCGGTCCCACACCGCGAACACGACGCGCTCGAAGGCGGCCCCGTACCGGGCCAGCGCGCCCTCGAAGGCCTCGGCGACCTCCGCCGGGTCGTTGCCGAACACGCCGCAGCCCCACGCCCCGAGCACCAGCGTGCGGACCTCGTGCCGGGCCGCCGCCGCGAGCACCCGCACGGCCCGCTCGGCGAGCACGCCGCGGACGTCGACGCCGGGCGAACGCCGGGCCAGCTGGCCCGCGTTGGGCGCGGGCGAGGTCAGGAACGTGACGGGGTAGGGCCGGGCGAGGAGGGCGCCGCCCTCGCCCCGGACGACGGGCACGCCGGGCGAGACGATCACCCGGTGGCTGTACCGGAGGTCGGTGGAGGCGCGGTGCGCCTCGTAGTAGTCGGGCGCCTCCAGCAGGCAGGTGTAGAGGAGCGCGCTGCGGCAGAGGTCCTCCTCCTGGGCGCGGGCGCCGCGCAGGTATCCGCCGCCGGGGTTGCGCGCGGACGCGAAGTTGAGCACCCCGACCGGTCCCGCGCCGGCCTCGACCAGGCGCCGCGCGGCCTGGACGCTGCCCTCGGCCGTCACCTCGACCGCCCCGCGGCCCGGCCCGGGACCTGGGCTGCCGGCCCGTAGGAGGGCGTCCAGCGCGGCCGGCGCATACGACACCGTCCCGGCCCGGGCCGCCGCCAACTGATCGCCCACCTCGACGAGTTCACCCCCGGTCGCCCGGTAGCTCCCCCGCGCGGCGATCTCCTCGTTCACCACGGCCACACCGTGCAGTCTGCTGCTCATGGGCCCGACGCTAATGGACTTCCCTCAGCCCGCGCCACAGGTTATTCTCACTCCAAGAACAACACCTCGGGGGGAAACGTCCAGAGGGTCCCAGGGGGGTATCGGGGGATATCGGGGACCCAGGGGGACGCCGGGGAAGTTCCGGGGGGAACGCCGAAGGGCCCGCTCCACAAGTGGAGCGGGCCCTTCGTCCGTCAGCCGGCGGTTTCGTCAACTACCGGCGGTACGGGTTCAGTTCTTCCAGCGCGGCTTGCGGTCGTCGCGGTTGAAGCCGCCGCGGTCCTCGCGGTTGAAGCCGCCGGAGCGGGCACCGCGGTCGTCGCGGTCACGACCGCCGCCGAAGCCCGAGGACTGCGGACGGCCGCCGGAGCGGTGGTCGTCACGGCGCGCGAACGGACGGCTGCTGCTGCCGCGCTCGTCGCGGTCACGGCCGAAGGACGGGCGGTCGCCGAAGGAGCGGGCCGGACGGTCGCCGAAGGAACGGCCGCCACGGTCGTCGCGGTCACGGTTGAAGCCGCCGCGGTCGTCACGGTTGAAGCCACCGGAACGGGCACCGCGGTCGCCGCGGTCGTCACGGTTGAAGCCGCCCGAACGGGCACCGCGGTCGCCGCGGTCATCGCGGTTGAAGCCACCGGAGCGGGCGCCGCGGTCGTCACGGTCACGGCCGCCGAAGCCACCGCGGTCACGGTCGAAACCGCCCGAACGACGGTCGTCGCGGTCACGGTCGCGGCCGAAGGCCGGACGCTCGCTGCGGGCCTCGCGGTAGGCCGGGGTCCGCTCCTCGGCGGCCGGGCCGGACTGCGCCGGCACGGCGACCGCGGCGTCGGCGGCCGGGGCACCCTCGGCGACGGTGTCGTCCTCCGCGGCCGGGGCCTCGTCCTCGATGCCCAGCTCGGCCCGCTCGCGCGCCGCACGGGCGGCGAGGCGGTCGGCCTCCTCGCGCAGCTCGGTGGCGCGGCGCTGCGCGCGCTCCAGCTGGCGGGTCATGTCGGCGAGCTCGCGCTCGGCGGCACCGGCGATGTTCGCGGCGCTCTCGGCCTGCACCTCGGTCAGCGAGCGGGCGCCGGTGATCTTGGCGACCTCGGCGTCGAACGCGTGGTCCAGGATGTGGCGGCTGGCGTCGACGCCCGCGTCCTCCATGAGGCGGAAGACGCCGCGGCGCTGGTGCGGCAGCACCAGGGTGACGACGGCGCCGGAGCGGCCGGCCCGCGCGGTGCGGCCGGAGCGGTGCAGGTAGTCCTTGTGGTCGCCGGCCGGGTCCACGTTGAGGACCAGGTCGATGCCGTCGACGTGGATGCCGCGGGCGGCGACGTCGGTGGCGACGACGACGTTGACGTAGCCGTCCTTGAAGTCGCCGAGGACGCGGGTGCGGGCGCCCTGGGTCATGCCGCCGTGCAGCGCGTCGGCCTTCACGCCGGCCTCGATGAGCTGCTCGGCGACGCGGTCGGCGCCCATCTGGGTGCGGACGAAGATGATCGTGCGGCCCTTGCGGGCGGCGATCGCGTTGGTGATCGGCGCCTTGTCCTTGGGCTTCACCACGAGGATGTGGTGGGTCATGGTGGTGACGGCGCCGGCCGACGGGTCGACCTCGTGGGTGACCGGGTTCTTCAGGTAGCGCTTGACCAGGGTGTCGATCTCGTTCTCCAGGGTGGCGGAGAACAGCAGGCGCTGGCCGCCGGCCGGCACCTGGTCGAGGATCTCGGTGACCTCGGGCAGGAAGCCCATGTCGGCCATCTGGTCGGCCTCGTCGAGCACGACGGTGCGGACGTCGGCCAGCTTGGCGCTGCCGCGGTTCAGCAGGTCGCGCAGACGGCCGGGGGTGGCGACCAGGATGTCGACGCCGCGCTCCAGCGCGTAGATCTGGTTCGACATCGAGGTGCCGCCGCAGACGACCTTGAGCTTGAGCCCGAGCACCGAGCCGAACGGCTCCAGCGCGTCGGCCACCTGCATGGCCAGCTCACGGGTCGGGACGAGGATCAGGCCGCGCGGGTGCTTGGGCTTGGTGCGCTCGCCGTCGGCGAGGCGGGTGAGCAGCGGCAGACCGAAGCTGAGGGTCTTGCCGGAGCCGGTGCGGCCGCGGCCGAGCACGTCCTTGCCGGCCAGGGCGTCCGGGATGGTCGCGGCCTGGATCGGGAACGGGGTGGTCACGCCGCGCTTGGCGAGGGCGCGCACGACGTCGTCGTGCAGGCCCAGGTCGCCGAAGGTGATGGTGGGCTCGGCGGACTCGACGGCGTCGGTCTCGACGACCTCGACGACCTCGGTCTCGGTGGTCTCGACGGCCTCGACGGCGTCGGACTCGGGGGTGGTGGTGACATCGGCGGCGGACTCGCTCGCGGGCATGGCGAAGCGGGCGTCGTCAACGAGAGACATGCAAAACCTTCCGGAAGTGGCACGCGCCAAAGTCCGGGGTTCTGTTTCACAACCGCCTCTATGCGGTCAGCCACGGATCGCCGGTACGCGCCAAGGGCGCCAGATGGGAGTAGGGCGCCAGACAAATGAATCAAACGAACGATCTACCACCATAGAGGATCCTCGGGATCGGAGGCAAATGCCCTGGCCATCCCCCTAATGCGGGGCCGGGCGGGGGCTCGGGGCCGAGGAACCGGAGCTGCCGGAGGACGGTTCCGGGGCCGGCGGGACGGTCGCGGCGGGCGAGGAGTGCTCGGGCTCGGGGGTCGTGGACGGGTGAGCGCTGGGCGTGGCCGAAGGGGCGCCCGAAGTGCCGCCGCCGGACCGGCCCTCGCCGGTGCCACCGGCGCCGGAGCCCGCCGAGCCGCCCGTGCCCGCCGTTCCGCCGCCCGCCGACGAGCCGCCGCCCGGCTTGGGTGCGGGGCTGGCGCTCACGCCCCCGGCCGCGCCGTTCGCGCCCGGCGATCCCTCCGCCGCGGGGGCGCCCGGTACCGGGATCACGCCCGCCGTGGCCGCGTTCGCGCCGGGCGCCGGCTCGCCCGGAGCCTGTGACGTGCCCCCGGCAGGCGCGTTCTCCGTCTGCGAGCCCCCCTGCCGCTCCGAGCGCCCGGACGCACCCCCGAGGTGCCCGCCGCCCGCCGGGGCCGAGGGGCCGCCCGTCGCCCCCGGCTTGGCCGCCGGACCGGCCTGGCCCACCGGCGCGACGCCGCCGGGCTTCTCCTCCGCCGCCGGGCCGACCGACATGCACCCCGTCAACCCCAGCCCGGCCACCGCCAGCAACGCCGCCGCCCGCACCACACCGGTCCGCAGGTGCGCGCCCCGCGCCTGCTCCGCCGCCTGCGCCCGCGCCGAAACCGTACGCACCGCCGTCCGAACCGCCCGCACCGAAGCCACCGAGCTCCCTCTCTACCGCCCCACCCTGGCCGCCCCATGCGCGCGGCCGCTCCCGGTGCCCAACGCGCGCCGGGCCCGGCGGGACACGGGCGGCGCACGAGGAAGCCGCTGGCCGCCAACCACCCGGCCCAACGCCGTTGGTTCAAACGCGTGTCGGTTGGAATTCACCCCTGCGGGGGAGCGCAGAACGGCGGCCCGTCACTCCCGAGAGCGTCAGCCCAGAGCACCACCCCATCAAGTCACCCCCAGAGCGTCACCCCCAGAGCGCCGAGGCCAGCTCCGCCCCCGCGTAGACCGCCGCCAGGCCGGCCACCAGACTGCCGGCCACGTTCGCCACCGCGTACCGCCCGGCCCCGGTCTCCACCAGCCGCAGCGTCTCGTACGAGAACGTCGAATACGTCGTCAGCGCCCCGCAGAACCCCGTCCCGACCAGCAACTGGACGTGCGGGGACGCGGCCCCCGCCGCGACCGCACCGGTCACCAGGCCCAGCACCGCGCAGCCGACGGCGTTCACCACGAACGTCCCCCACGGGAACACCGAGTCGTGCCGGGACTGCACCGCCCGGTCCGTCAGGTACCGCATCGGCGCCCCGACCACGGCCCCCGCCACCACCAACAGCCAGTTCACTTCCCGTCCTCCCCGGCCCCGGGCGCTCCGGCCGCACCGGCCGCACCGGCCGCACCGGCCGCGCCCGCCGAACCCGTCCGCCCGACGTACCGCACGACCTCGCACGGGTCGAGCACCACCAGCCCCTCGGCGACCAACTCGTCCAGTTGCGGCAGGAAGCCCCGCACCCGCTGCTCCTCGTCCACGATCACCACCGCCACCGGCAGGTCCTCGCTCAGCGACAGCAGCCGCGTCGTGTGCACCAGCGACGACGCCCCGAACCCCTCGATCCCCCGGAAGACGCTCGCCCCGGCCAGCCCGGCGGCGCGCGCCCGGTGCACGATCTCGCTGTACAGCGGCCGGTGGTGCCAGCGGTCGTTCTCCCCGACCAGCACCGTCAGCCGCAGCGCCGGGCCGCTCATGCGCCCGCCTCGCTGCGCTCGGCGGTCGCTTCGCGAAACGCGCACCTCTTGGTCTGTTCGCTCGCTCCGCTCGCTCACGTCACTCATGCCCCACCGCCTTCCCGAGCGCCGCGGTGGATCAGACGCCGCGTCACCACGGCCGCCGTCCAGACCGCGAGGAGCGCCCCCGCGAGCGTCAGCCCGAGGTACGCCAGGCCGGGGCCGAGCCGGTCCGCCTCGATCAGGCGCCGGATGTCCACCGCGTACGTCGAGAACGTGGTGAACCCGCCCAGCACGCCCGTCCCGAAGAACGGCCGCAGCAGCGGGTGCGCCGGGCGGCCCTCGGTGATCGCCACCAGGAAGACCCCGATCACCGCGCAGCCGACCACGTTGATCAGCAGCGTCGTCCACGGGAACGCGCTCGGCCCGTCCGTCCACGCCAGCCCGGCCGCGTACCTGGCCACCGCGCCGACCGCCCCGCCCAGCGCGATCACCGCGACGGCCGGCCCCTGCCCGCGCAGCACCGGCGGGCGCGGCCGCGCCACCGCCGCGACCGGCGGCACCGTCCGTGCCACGTCGTCCACCGTCCCGTCCGAGGTCGTCATAGGGCCATGAAACACCGGCTCCCACCACCTGGCACGCCCCCGTCCCAGAACCGACAATGATCCGGTGGAGATGACCCGGGAAGAGTTCGAGACGCTGGTCGGCGACGCGCTCGACCTGATTCCCCCGCAGCTCGCGGCCATGATGGACAACGTCGCGGTGTTCGTCGAGGACGAGCCGGACCCCGCCGACCCCGAGCTCCTCGGCCTCTACGAGGGCACCCCGCTCACCGAGCGCGGCGAGTGGTACGCCGGGGTCCTCCCGGACCGGATCATCATCTACCGCGGTCCCACCCTCCGGCACTGCGAGACCCGCGAGGAGGTCGTCGAGGAGGTCCGCATCACCGTGATCCACGAGGTCGCCCACCACTTCGGCTTCGACGACCACGAGCTCCACGACCTCGGCTGGTCCTGACCCCTCCCGGAGGGCCGCCGGCACCCGGCCCGACCGGCCGCCGCTCCACCCGGCCGGAACCCGTTTTGGCGATCCGCCCGACATCCCATATGCTTCTCGACGTCCCCGAACGCTGGAACACAGCGGGACAGGCCGCAAGCCCTCATCGTCTAGTGGCCCAGGACGCCGCCCTTTCAAGGCGGTAGCACGGGTTCGAATCCCGTTGGGGGCACGCAGTACCGCAGTACCCGTAGTAAAGTGCAGTGCCGCAAGACCTGGTGGCCCACCAGCCACCTAAGGTCCCGTGGAGCAGTTGGTTAGCTCGCCACCCTGTCAAGGTGGAGGTCGCGGGTTCAAGTCCCGTCGGGATCGCTCGTCTCGCAAGAGACGGTGCAGTACGGCCAGGTAGCTCAGTTGGTACGAGCGTCCGCCTGAAAAGCGGAAGGTCGCCGGTTCGACCCCGGCCCTGGCCACCGCCAGGAAGGCCCCGGAGAGATCACTCTCCGGGGCCTTCGCCGTTTGCGCGTGCCATCAGCAGGCGGGCCGTGTGACGCGGATCATGATCTCCGCCTTCCGCCGCACCCCATCCACCGCACCCGCCACACCCGCCACCACGGCCCCCGGAGCGGGCCGAGCGGGCCCTTCGAGCCGGAGGACGCCCGGGGGCACCAGGCGGCGCCAGAGGACCCGCCAGGGCCCCCAACCCCCGGAGCACACCGGTGGGACGCCTGGCCGGCCCTTCGAGCGCCGACGGCCGGCCACATCGACCACCAACGGCCCGCCCTTCGTCCGACGCCGGGATATGCGGCCTCCGGACCGTGCGCGCAGCACCGTTTTCAAAGGCCGTTTATACGTCCGCATCCGGTGAATAATGCGGCCCTGATTTCGAATTTTCCAGAGCGTCGCATAAATATGCAGACCCGGCGGATTTGAATGTCATGTGCAGCCGCCCTGACGCCCGGTCACCCCTGTGACCTGGTGCGGTATAGTTCCGCTCATCTGGGGGGATGCGCGCGGTTGTCAGTGGAACGGGCTACGGTTCCACTGAATTCACAGCGCGGCCGACATCGGTGCGGGGATCTCCCAGGAACACCGTGGAACGGCTACGCCGAGGTCGCGATCCCCATCGCATCGCGCCGCGGCGGCGCAGCCATGAATGCAATTTCGGGGGAATGCATTGGCGCAATCAAGGACCTTTCTCGCCGACCGGGACAATGAGTTCCGGGAACTGCTCGACGCGCTCTCCGAGGTCCGGTCCGGGCGCGCGGCCGTCACCGTGGTCGACGGCCCCTCGGGGCTGGGGAAGACCGCTCTCCTCGACGCCCTGGGCCGGGAGGCGCGGGACCAGGAGATGACGGTGTTGAGGGCCCGCTGCAGCATCGTCGAGCGCGACTTCCACTTCGGCGCCGTCCGCCAGCTCCTCGCTCCCGTGCTCGGCGCTCCGGCCGCGCGGCGCCCGGCCGCCGCGCAGAAGGCGGAGGCGGTGCTGGAGGGGATGCCCTACCGGATGCCCGAGCCCGGTTCGGCGGCCGCCGACTTCGACCGGCTGGCGTCGCTGTGCGCGCCCGTCCTGCAACTGGCCGAGGAGCGGCCGGTGGTCCTGGCGGTGGACGACGTCTGCTGGGCCGACGAGTACTCGTCCCAGTGGCTGGCGTTCCTGGCGCGCCGACTGGACGACGTCCCGGTGCAGCTCGCCGTCGTTTCCCGGGGCTCGCTGCCGAACGCCGGCGGTGAGCTGGTCCACGAGCTGATGCAGCACCCGGCGTGCCGGGTGGTCCAGCCCGGGCTGCTGACCGTGGAGGGCGCGGCCCGGGTCGTCGCCGAGGGCGTCGGTCCCGGGGCCGCCGAGGCGTTCGGCCCGGAGTTCCACGCGATGACCGGGGGCAACCCCGCCCTGGTCGCCGCCCTGGTCCGCGAGCTGGGCAGGACGGGCGGGCTGCCGGAGACCACCGGGCTCGTTCGCCCCGGCGCGGTCGGTGAGCGGGTGCTGCCGACCGCGTTGCGGGCCCTGCTCCGCCGGGAGCCGCCCGTGGTGCTGCGGGTGGCCGGTCTGCTGGCCGAACTGGGCGTCGACACCGGGACCGACGTCCTGCGGACCGTCACCGGGCTGGAACAGCCGCTGCTCGACCATGCGGTGACCGCCCTGGAGGGCAGCGGGCTGCTCGCCGCCGGTCCGGCCGGGCGGTTCTGCCACCCGCAGGTCTCGGAGTCGCTCGCCGGCCTGCTCGCGGCCACCGACCGGGCCATCGCGCACGCCGACACCGCGCGGGCGCTGTTCCGGGCCCGGGCGGCCGCGGAACGGATCGCGGCCCACGTGGTGGCCGGCGCGAGCACCGGCGAGCCGTGGCGGGTGGAGGTGCTGCGCCGGGCCGCACGGTCCGCGGGCGAGCGGGGCGACACGGCCGCGGCCGTCCGCTTCCTCCGGCACGCGCTCACCGAGACCGCCTCGACGGAGGTCCGGCACCGGCTCCTGGTGGAGCTGGGCACCGCCGAGGCCCACAGCGACCTGAACGACTGCGTGCGGCACCTCGGCGAGGCCGAGACCCTGAGCACCGATCCCGAGCAGCGGGCGGAGTTCGTGCCGTTGCTCGCCCGCGCCCTGGTCCAGTCGGGGCTGCCCCGCCCGGCGATCGACCTGCTCGACCGCACGGCGGCGGAACTCTCCGACACGAACCGGCTGCTGCTGCCGATCCTGAGCCTGCGCGCCGTCATTCCCGACGGGGGACGGCCCGCCTGCTGGGGTTCCCTGACCACCCGCGGGCCGCGGGCGGAGCCCACCGGCCGGACGCCGGACGAGCGCGGGCTGCTGGCGGCGCTCGCGATGCGGTCCGTGATCGCCCTGGACGGCGCCGACCGTGCCGGAGAACTCGCCGGGAACGCCCTGCGCGGGTTCCACCCGGCGCAGGACCAGGCCCAGACCGCCGTGCTGGCCGTGACCGCCCTGCTCGACGCCGACCGGATCGAGACCGCCCGTCGCGGGGCCTCGGAGATCCGGGCGGCCGACCTCGCGCACTGGCCGCCGGCCGCGCGGGCGGTGACGGCCGCGGTCCGGGCACGGCTGCGCCACCGGACCGGTGAGCTGGCCGCGGCCCTGGACGAGGCCGAGCACGCCCTGGCCCTGTCGGACGAGCCGCACCCGTACCTGCCGCACGTCGTCGCGGCCGCCGTGCAGGTCCTGCTGGAGACCGACCGGGTCGAGGCCGCGGCGGAGCTCGTCGAACGCGTCACCGGGGCCGCCGGCCACGCCGGCTGGACGTGGCCGTACTTCCTGGAGGCCCGCGCGCGCGTGCGCATGGCCCAGGGCCAGGCCGCGGCGGCGCTGCGGGACCTCATGGAGTGCGGACGGCTCATGGAGGAGCTCTGGGGGGACAATCCGGGCCGGATCGCCTGGCGCTCCCGGGCGGCGGTCATCGAGCACCGGCTGAACCGCCCGGAGGCGGCCCAGGAGTTCGCCGCCCAGGAGGTGGAGCAGGCGCAGGCCTGGGGTGCCCCGGTGGTGCTGGCCCGGGCCCTGCGGGTGGCCGCGCTGGTCGGTCCCAGGGCGCTGGCCCGGACGGGCCTGGAGGACTCGGTGGCGCTGCTGGAGAACGCGTCCGATCCGCTGGAGCTCGCCCGATCGGTGACGGCGCTCGGCACCCTGCTCGCCGCCACCGGGCACACGGACGCCGGACGGGCCCGGTTGCGCCAGGCCCTCGCGCTCACCCAGGCCGCCGGGGCCACCGCGCTGGCGGGCCGCGTGCACAACGAGCTGCTGGCCACCGGCGCCCGCCCGCGGCGGCTCCCGCAGGTCGGGCCGGAGTCGCTGACCCCGAGTCAGCAGCGGATCGCCCGACTGGCCGCCGAGGGGCTGAGCAACGAGGACATCGCGGCCCGGCTCTACATCACCCGGCGCACGGTGGAGTTCCATCTGACGCACGCGTACCGGAAGTTGTGCATCGACGGACGGGTCGGCCTGCGCGCCGCGCTGTTCGGGGAGGCGGCCTAGGCGCTGGCCGGCCCGGGGCTCCCCGGGCCGGCCAAGGCGCTAGATCAGCGGATGCGGCTCCCGGCGGCCCTCGGGTGCGAGGGGTGTGAGGCCGGTCCTGGCGCCTGCGGACGCGAGCCGGCCGCGGTGCCAGTTGAAGGCGCAGGACTCGTCCAGCCGCAGGGGTTGCAGGCCCTCGGGCACGATCTTGACCGCGTGCCAGCCCATGCGGACGAGCGCCTCGGGCAGCCGGTGGGTGAGGTCGACCGCCACCGGCCGCACGCCCTGCTCCGCGAGTGCCCGCACCAGCCCGTCGACGGTGAGCCCGTCCGGTGCGGCACCCGCTCCGGCGTCGGCGAGGAGCCGCGCCTCCTCCGGGACGAACCCGGCGGCCCAGGACGCCACCGCCGCCGCGCCGTGCTCGGAGGCGAAGTACTGCGCGCGTTCGAGCTCGGTGCGCGGCTGCGCGGTCGGCGCGTCCGCGGGGTCGTTGCGGTTGACCAGGCGGAGCGCGGAACGGATCTGCATGGCTTCCTGCAGGGCCTTGCCCAGAGCGGTGCAGGCGTCCCCGGACGCGCAGGCGCCGACGGCCGCGAGCCGCCCGGGGCCGTCCGTGTCGACGATCACGGCGGTGGCGCAGTGGACGCCGGGCAGGCCGGTGGGGATCCAGGCCAGCACCGGTCGCAGTCCGGCGGCCGACGCCGCCCGGTGGGCGAGCCGGAGCCGCTGCCGGCCGGGGGTCGCCGGGCTCTGCCGCAGGACGGCCTCCGGGTCGGCCACGGGCAGCGGCAGCCGGCACTGCCAGGCGGTGATGAGCGCGTCCCGCTCGATCACCTCCAGCAGGGCCGACAGCAGGGCCTGCTCGGGGGTCGCTCCGGAGGCGGCTCCCGACGGGGACGGGTCGAAGCCCGCCGCGTCGTCCGGGTGGGCCGGGTAGTCGACCAGGCCCGCCGGGACGTGCACCCCGCCGCCGTCGACGAGCGACCGGCCCGGGTACCAGCGCAGTTCCCGGCGGGCCGCGGCCGGGTCCGCCAGCTCGGCGCCCTCCCGGGTGAAGTCCAGGGCGGAGCCCGCCAGTTCGGCCGCCGAGGCGACCGTCACCGGGTCGCCCGCCGGGTACAGGGCGAAGCGCTCCACCGCCTCGCCCGCGGCACGCACCAGGGTGTCGCCGCGCGAAGCGCCGTACGCGCCGACCACCTCGCGGGCGAGCGTGCTCCCTTCGCGGGAGGCGGCCCCGGTGCGCGCCGGGTGCAGTTCCACCAGGCCCTGCCAGAGCGGCTCGTCCGGCAAGCGGGGCGGGCGGAGCGCGCCGGCCGCGGCCAGGCCGTTGTGCGGGTCGAGCGTGGCGATGAAGTCGATCACGGGGCTGCCTCGAGGACCTCGGCGTACAGTTCGGTGAGCTCGTGGACGGTGAAGCCGGCCAGCATGGGCAGGCCGCCGCCCCAGGCGCGGGCGGCCGCCCTGGCCAGGTCGGCGGGCGCGGGCGCGGGGCCGGCGAACGCGTCGACGCCCCAGTCGGCCGCCAGCGTCCTGATGCCGTGGACGGGGTCGTCCGCCAGCCCGGGCGCTCCGGCCCTGACGGCGTCCCAGGCCTGCCGGAGCCGTTCCCGGTCGCCGAGCCTGGCGTCGCCGGCCATGATCCGGCGCCACACCACGGGCAGGACGGCGGCGGTGGCGGCCATCTTGCGCACGCCCGCGCTCGCGGACAGCTCGTTGGCCAGGAACCAGGTCTTCGCGGCGAAGGGGTCGCGGCCGACCATGCTCAGTCCGAGGACGGTCCGCGCGCTCAGCACGGCGACCTCGGCCGCCGGCCGTCCGGTGCTCCCGGCTGCCGCGAGTTCCCGCAGCAGGTCGCGGGCCTCGGTCTCGGCCGCCGCCGGGCAGCGCCTTCCGGGAATCGTCAGGTAGGCGTTGGCCATGCGCATCATCGCCTCCAGCGTCCCCTCCCGCAGGAGGGGGCCCGGGAGGGAGGCGGTCGCGACCGGGTCCAGCACCGCCGTGTCGGCGGACAGCAGCGGATGCATGACGAGCTTGCGGCGGCCCTCGACCAGCACCGTGGCGGCGCAGCTCACCTCGGCGGCGGTGCCGACGGTGGTCGGGACCGCGACGAGCTCCGGGTACGGTCCGGCGAGCGGTTCGGCCGGGCCGCCGTGCACCAGCCCGGGACGGGAGCCGCCGAGGCGGATCCGCGTCGGCGTGCCGGGGGCGGCGGTGAACAGCCGGGCCAGTGCGGCCTGGTCCAGCACTGCGCCGCCGCCGACCACGACCACGCGCTCGAACTCGCGCAGTTGCCCGGCGAGGACGACGGCGCTGTCCAGGTCGCCGGCCAGGGGGTCGACGCGGATCACCTCCCCGTCGTGGGGGAGCGATTCGGCGAGACCGGGCTGGTCGGCGTCCACGACGAGGACCGTCCGGTGGGAGCGGACCCGCCGCCACACCTCGGCCAGCGCGCCCTCGCCGAAGTGGATCTGCGTGCGCTGGCGCCAGACCGCCGGCGGCCCGGGGCGGTCGGTCCAGCCGGTCACCGGTGCCCCACCCGTCGGGAGGTCTCGGCGAGGCCCTCGGCCACCGCCTCGGCCAGGTCGGCGTGGTCCTGCTCCGTGCTGGTGAGGACCGGGATGAGCTGGACGGCGCCGGGGCCGGGGTAGACCAGGGCGCCGTGCGAGCGGATCGCCGCGATCGCGCCCTGGACGGCCCGGCCGTCCAGCGGGTCGCCGTCGGCGTCGCGCAGGTGCAGGGCGCGGAAGCAGCCGACGCCGGTGGTCCTGGCCACCAGCGGCAGCCGGTCGGTCAGTTCGGCGAGGAGCGCGTCCAGGGCGGCGGCGGTCCGTGCGCCGGCGGCCAGGGCGTCGAGCTCGTCGAACTGCCGGAGCGTGGCCGAGACCGCGGCGCAGCTGGCGGGGCTGCCGGCCTGGGTCTCGGCGTGGACCAGGATCGCGTCCCGCCGCTCGAACCCCTCGGCGACGGCGTGCGAGACGAGCACGGCCGAGGCGGCGCAGCTGCCGTTGGTCAGGCCCTTGGAGGTGAGGAGCAGGTCCGGTGCCTCGGCCCAGCGCGAGCTGGCGAACAGCGGGCCGGTCCGGCCGAAGCCGGTCGCCACCTCGTCCGCGACCAGCAGGAACCCGTGCTCGCGCCGCAGCCTGATCATGGCCTCGACGAAGGCGTCGGACAGCGGGTGCGCCCCGGACCCGAGGACCGGCTCGCACACCAGCGAGGCGACGCGGGAGCCGTGGCGGGCCATGAACCGCTCGAGTTCCTCCGGGTCCGCCGGGTCGACGTGCCGGACGTTGCGCAGGTCGACGCCGTACAGCTGCTGGTCGAGCGCCTCCCCGGTGAGGGAGTGGGCCCCGTACGTCAGCCCGTGGTAGCTGCCGCGCAGGCCGACGACGAGCTTGCGCTCCGGCTGGCCCCGGAGCACCGCGTACTGGCGGGCAAGCTTCATCGCGAGGTCGTTCGCCGCCCCGCCGGAGGTGGAGAACACGGCGCGCCGGTAGGCCGTTCCGGCGGCGGCCACCAGGTCCTCGGCGGCCCTGACCGCGTAGTCGTGCGAGTAGCGGAACAGGCTGAGGTAGGAGGCGTCCCGGCCGGTGGCGGCGATCGCGTCGCCGATCGCGTCGTTGCCGTAGCCGAGGTTGACGTTCCACAGGCCGCTGGTGGCGTCCAGCACCTCGGTGCCGTCGGCGAAGCGCAGCCGGGTGCCGCGGGCGCCGGTGGCCCGGCGGTCGACCCGGCCGAACTCGCTGGGCGGGAGCAGGAACTCCCAGAGCGGATAGGTGTTCACGGTGGTCACGCGGGCCTCCTGGCGGTCAGCACGAACAGGGGCGAGCCCTCGGCCATCCGGCGCACGGGGTGGACTTCGACGGCCGGGAACCCGGCGTCGGACAGCTCCTGCCGGAGCGTGTCCAGGTCGGGCGTGTGGACGGTGGAGGTCAGCAGCAGGGGCCGGCCCTCGCGCCCGAGGTGCAGGACGGCCACCCGGCGGCGCTGCAGGTGCGGTTCCTGGTACTCGACGAGGAAGTCCACGGCGTCGGCGGTGGTCATGGGGTGCACGGTCTCGGTGGCCGCGGCCGCCGGGGGGTGGAGGCTGAGGACGAACTCGCCCCCGGGCTCCAGGTGGTCGTGGACGCGGCGCAGGAACGCCGGTCGTACCTCGGGCGGCACCAGTCCGATGGTGGTGGTGCCGAGGACCGCGGTCCGGAAGGTCCGGCCCAGGTCCAGCTCGAACATGTCGGCCTCGACGGTCTCCAGCCGCTGCGCCAGGTGCCGGGCGGCGGGGTCGGCGAGGCGCCGGGTCAGCTCGGCGAGCAGGGAGGCGGACAGGTCCAGCGCGGTGACCCGGTGCCCTGCGGCGAGCATCGGGATGGTCAGCCGGCCGGAGCCGCAGGCGAGTTCGAGGACCGGGCCGGACACGCCGCGCAGCCGGGTAAGCAGATCGGGGATCTCGCTGGTGTCGTGGACGGTGAGCCGGTGGTACACCGGCCCGCCCAGGGGTCCGTACATGTCGGTGACGGTGAGCGAGGTGCCGAGGGCGGCGGCGATCCGGCCGGCCAGGCCGGGCAGCGCCGCCGGTTCGATGGTGCCGGCGCTCATCGGTCGCCCTCCGCACGGGCCGCCGGGCCGCTGCCGCCGAGGCGGGCGGTCAGGTCGGCGTGCAGTTCCGCCGCCCGGGACGGGGTCACCTGGAACAGCCGGGCGGCTTCGGCCGCGGCCTGCTCCGCCTCGTCCAGCACCGCGAAGACCTCCAGCAGCCGGGCGGAGTCCCGTCCGAGCCGGAACAGCCGGGAACCGTCGGCCGGCACGGCGTAGCAGGTGCCGTCGTGTTCGGCGATCAGCGGCGCGTCCACGGCCTCGACCGGCGCCGTCGGCAGCCCGGGGGTGAGGCGCACGCCGAACCCGGACACCGTCGGCTCGCCGCCGAACCGGCCGGCCAGCCGCCGGCGGACGTCGAGCGCCCGGAGGTAGCGGCCGAGCCAGGGCCGGGAGGCCGCGCCGGCCAGCAGGACGGACCGCTCCAGCACGCCGTCGAGCGTGGGATCGCCGCCGTGCGCGGCCAGGGCCATGGCCACCGCCTCCGCGCCGTCCTCCACCCGGGCCAGGTCGCTGCCGCCGATCCCGGTGCGGACCGTTCCGTCCGTCGTGACGTACAGCCGCCCGGTGCCCGGCCGGCGGGCGGGCGCCGCCAGGGCGCCGATGTCGGCCGGGTGGACGGAGGAGTGGCCGAGCGCGGCGGCCCAGACGCCGCCGTGCGCCGCCCGGTCCGCGTCGGCGAGGAACGCCGCGTGGTCCGCCTCGCCGGTGATCCGCACGACCGTCGGACCCGCGATCGACAGGTACGGCAGCGAGCAGTAGTCGAAGGTCTGCACGTAGACCTCGTCGGCCACCGACAGCTCGTCACCCGGGTGCGCCAGGCCGCCCCCGACGGAGATCCCCGGCACCCCGGTGCCACCGCCGTCGGCGTCCTCCGCGAACAGCCAGGCCCCGGGAGCGACCAGGCCGGCGGCGAGCACCGGGTCCACGTCGCCGCCCGGCTCGACCAGCACACCGCCCGGATTCCGCCGGTCCGGCGCCGTGTCGCCAGCGAACCATTCACAGAGCCGGTCCACGCCCTCGCGGAGCTTTTCCTCCACCGCTGTTCTCCCTCTCCGATTGCCGCCGGCGCCGCCTTTTCCCGGTGCGCCCGATCAGGACGAACGTACGGCCGGAAAGCCCATCGGGAACACCGTTGAACGACCCTGGAGTCGACCACAGGTATTTGTCCGCGCCTCCGCAGCGAAGAGCCGTCGGACACGTAGCGATCCCCGAAGCAAAAACCGCAAGGTGTTCCCACCGGCCGCGCCGGGGGCCAGGATTGGGAGCAACACCGCAACCGGACTGGAGGCACGGAATGCCCGCTGTCGAGTTTGAGAACCTGCCGGAATTCGACGTCGAAGAGCTGGAAATGCTCGACGCGCCGGGTTTCCTCGGCTGGGACAAGGAGACCTGGGCCGGCTTCGCGGTCGGCGCCGGCATCAGCGCGGGAATCCTCGCGACCTGACGAGCGACACCCGATGGACCACACCTGATGGACCACGCCCGATAGACCACGCCCGATAAACGACTGCCAATTGGAGAATTACATGCAGCAGAACCAGGACCAGGATCCGGCCACCCGCCCCGACTTCGCGGTCGAGCCCCTGGAGGAGCTGGACGCCCCCGGCTTCATGGACGGCCTCGGGACCGGCATCACCATCGTCGGCGGCGGCGCCGCCATCCTCGAGGCGGCCGGCGTCATCGCCCTGACCTGACCGCGGTCGACACCCGAGAAATCCCACCGATCGACCGGTCGACCGGTCAACCAGTCAAGGAGAACCAGTGAACCAGGACATCACCACCCAGCCGGAGGCCGCGGACTTCGCGGTCGAGGAGCTCGACACCCTCGCCGCCCCGGGCTGGCTGGACACCGCCCATGACGTCACGCAGATCACCGCCCTCGGTGGCGCGGCCTTCGTCATTGGCCTGAGCATCACCTGATCCACCGTAGGCTGTGGGGGCGGGCGACGGGGGCGACCCCGCGCCCGCCGCCACAGCAGGCGCTGCGAGACCGATGCACCGCCACCTCATGTCCGAAAGGAGCTGGGGGTGCTCCGGTTCCAACCATGGCGGCGCACCTCCGACCGACCATGCGAAGCTTTTACGTAAGCCTGGGCATCGTCAGCCTGGCCATACTCCTCACCAGCCTTCTCGCCCGGCACACCGACGGCCCGCTTCAGACCGGCCTCTGGGTGCTCGTCGGCGTCGAGTGCGTGGCCGCGTTGGCCGTCATGGCCCGCAGGAACTGACCGCCCGGGCTCCATCTGGAGCCACATTTTGAAGCCTCTGATCGTCTGCACAGATCTGACCAAGGAATACGGCGGATTCCGCGCCGTGGACCGGGTCTCCTTCGAGGTCACCGTCGGCAGCGTCACCGCCCTCCTCGGGCGCAACGGGTGCGGCAAGTCCACCACGCTCCGGATGCTGCTCGGGCTGACCGCCCCCACCTCCGGCAGCGCGCTGATCGACGGGGTCCCGTACCGTGAACTCCCTTGCCCCGCACGGGTCGTGGGCGCAGCGGTCACCGACGTCCCCGGACATCCCGCGCTCACCGTACGGGCCCAGCTGAGCCTGGTCGCCGAAGCCGTCGGCGCCCCGCCCGGGGCCGTCGACGAGGTCCTGCGGACGATCGACCTGGAGGAAGCCGAGTACCGCCGGATCGACGTGCTGTCCCTCGGCATGCGCCAGCGGCTCTCGCTCGGCTGCGCCCTGGTGGGCTCGCCCCGGATCCTGGTCCTGGACGAGCCCGCCAACGGCCTTGACCCGGACGGGATCCGCTGGCTGCGCGGCTTCCTGCGCTCCTTCGCCGAAGGGGGCGGCGCCGTGCTCGTCTCCAGCCACAGCCTGGACGAGGTCCAGCGCACCGCGGACCACGTGGTCGTGCTCGACCGGACGGTCCGGTACGCGGGCCCGCTGGACGGCCTGCTCGACGACGCCCACGCCAGCCTGGACGACGCGTTCCACCACCTCCTGGACGGCACCCGCGACACCGAGGGGGCCGCCGCGTGAACGCCGGACCCACCCACCCCGCCCGGTTCACCACCGTCCTGCGCACCGAGCTGCGCAAGCTGCGCGCCGGCCGCGGCCTGCTCTACACCGTCGGCACCGGCCTCGCCCTGATCGCCCTGGCCGCCATCGGCTCGGCCCGGCACGCCACCGAGGCGGCCATGCCGGCCGAGGAGGCGGCACTGGCCGTCATCCGCCAGGGCTTCGCCGGGCTGCTGTTCGCCACCATCACCGGCTCGCTCCTGGTCACCGGGGAGTACCGGCACCGCACCTGGACCCGCACCTACCTGGTCACTCCGGACCGGACGCGGGTGCTCGCCGCCAAGGCGGCGGCCTCGGTGGCCGTCGGCCTCCCGGTCGGCGTGCTGTCCGCGCTCGTGAGCACCGCCATCGCGGCCGGCTTCGGCCACGCCCCCGTCAACACCTGGGAGGTGTGGCGGCTGTTGCTGACGATCGTGCTGGTCAGCACCCTCGCCGGCCCCTGGGGGGTGGCCCTCGGCTACCTGATCCGCAACCAGGTCGCCACCGTGCTCGCCGTCGTCGCGTACACCAGCGGCATCGAGGCCGTCGTGATCGTCGCGCTCCCCGACTTCGGGCGCTTCCTGCCCGGCGGCACCCAGCTGTCCCTGCTGCACGACCCCGAGCTGACCGCGCCGCTGCCCGGCTGGGCCGCGCTGGCCCTGCTCCTCGGCTACATCGCGGCGGCCCTCCTCGGTGCGGTGTTCCGGGAGCGCACGGCGGAGCCGAACTGACATGGGGACCGCCACTGCCGCACCCGTCCCGGACGTCCCCGCCAGGCCGCAGGTGCGGCCCGGGATCGAGCTCATCGCACCGGAGAACGGCGAGCGGGCCTGGACGGCCGCCGACCACGACTCGGGCCGGTTCACCCGCCTCGGCGCCGGCGCCGCCACCCTCCTCCAGGGCCTCGACGGCACCCGTGACCTGGACCGGCTCCGGGCCGACCTGGCCCCGTCCGTCCCGGCGGAGGTGCTCGACACCGCGCTGCGCCGCTTCACCGACCTCGGGCTGCTGACCGGCACCGCCCCCGAGAGCCCGGGCAACGGCCGCTTCCAGTACCGCCGCCCGGCCGCCCTGCAGTTCACGGTGTTCCGGCGCCCGGGCTTCCTCGCTCCGGGCCGCCCGCTGCCCCGGCTGATGGCCAACCG
Organism: Kitasatospora sp. NPDC057936; assembly: GCF_042887525.1. Classification (NCBI taxonomy): domain Bacteria; kingdom Bacillati; phylum Actinomycetota; class Actinomycetes; order Kitasatosporales; family Streptomycetaceae; genus Kitasatospora; species Kitasatospora sp. NPDC057936. The sequence continues at coordinate 33,730 of NZ_JBHVPD010000005.1, read as the reverse complement.
GGTGAGCACCGCGCTGTGCGGTGCCGCCGTGTTCGCCGGGCTGGCGGTGGTCCTCTCCGGCGCCGTCCGGATCTCCGAGGCCGCCTGGCGGCCCCAGCCCTGGCAGTACTGGGCGATCGCCATGGGCGTCGTGATCGCGGTCAACGGCCTGCACGAACTCGCCCACGGCGCCTGCCTCGCCCGGTACGGCGGGCACGCCCGCCGGATCGGCGTCATGCTGCTGTACCTGACGCCGGCGATGTTCTGCGACGTCACCGACGTGTGGCGGCTGCGCGACCGCCGCCAGCGGGTCATGGTCGCGCTGGCCGGGGTCACCTGCCAGCTCGGCTGCGCGGGCGTGCTCGCGCTGGGCTCGGCGGTCACCGCCGGCGCCGCCTGCGACCTGCTCGGCGTGTGCGCGACGATGACCACGTTCGCGGGGCTGTTCAACCTGCTGCCGTTCATCAAGCTCGACGGCTACATCGCCCTCATGGCGTGGGTGGACATCCCGAACCTGCGGGAGAAGAGCATGGCCGACGTCCGTGCCCTCGCCGGCTGGGTGGCCTTCGGCGGACCCCGGCCCGCCCGCACCCTGGCCGACGGCTGGGCCGTGTACGGGGCCGTCTGCCTGCTCTTCCCCTGGTTGCTGCTCGGCAACCTGCTCATCGCCGGGCGGGCGGCCCTGATCGGCTTCGGGCCGATGGGGGCGCTGTCCTGGCTGTGCCTCCTCGCCGCGCTGGCCCTCCACATCGCGGTCCGGCTGTTCCACGCCTACCGTGCGAGCGGCGCCCGCACCCCCTTGCGCGGTCTGCTCGCCCTGGGCGCGGGCGCGGCGGTCCTCGCCGGCCTCGCACACGCCCGCCCGTACACCGAGACCGAGTACGGCGCCTACACCGTCACCGGCGACGGCGTCCGTCTGCTGCTCCCGGACGCACCGGGAGTCCGCGCCCCCCAGCCGGGTGGCGAGGTCTCCCTCATGCACCTGGGGATCCTCGGGCGACAGCCCGTCGGCACCGCGGTCACCGGAACCTCCATGGGCACGGAGACCGTCCCGGCGGAGCCCTTCCTCCCGGTCACGGGGATCCCCGGCTCGCTGTCGGCGAAGGTGTACACGCTCTCCCGCCCCACCGGCGCCGAACCGGGGGACCAGGGCATGGCGGTCGTTGCGACCGGGAGCACGGACCTCCTGACCCACCTGGCCAGGGCGGCCGTGCTCGACCCGTGGCGACTCGTGGTCGGCGGCTGACGTCGCCTCCGGGGAATCCCCGCCCTACAGACGGCCCGTGAGCCAGTCGGCCGTGGTGGGGAGCCAGTCGGGGAGGGCGGTGCCCAGCAGGTGGTTGCCGTGCGGGACGAGGAGGAGCTCGGCGGCGGGGGCCTCGGCGGCGAGGGGGGTCGCGTTGGTGACGCCCGGGATCACGTCCTCGCCGCCCTCGACGACGAGGACCGGCACGGTCAGCGCGGGCACCAGGCCCGTCACGTCCAGCCGGGCGGCGAACGCGCGGGCGGCCTCGGGGCCGCCGCAGCGCTGGACGAGGGTCGCGCGGACGAACGGGGGGAGCTCGTCCCACGCCAGCCGGTACGGGCCGCTGACCAGTGCGGCGGCCCGTACGCGCGGCTCGTGGGCGGCGGCCGTCGCCGCGTAGTAGCCGCCGAGGCTCAGGCCGACGACCGCGATCCGGTCGGGGTCCAGGCCGTCGCGGCCGGCGAGGGCGTCGATCGCGCGGCCGACGACGCGCTGGTAGTCCGGTTCGGGGACGCTGCCGGCGGCGAGGACGCCCTGGCCGGGGCCGTCGATCGCGAGGACGGCCGAGCCGCGGGCCAGCAGGGCCTCGACGACGGCGTGGAACTCCTCCTTGCCGGAGTCCATCCCCGGCACGACCAGCACGACCGGCCGGGGTGCCGCCGGGCCGCCGGACGGGCGGCGCAGCCAGCCCGCGAAGCCGTCGCCCTCGACCCGTTCCGCCGCCGGGTCGAGGTGGGCCAGCGCCCGCCGCATGGCCTCGTCCGCGTCGGCGGCGGTCCGGGCGGCGGCCTCGCGGTCGGGGTGCGGGAGCCACCCGGCGACGTGGTGCCAGCGGGCGGCCGTCCGGTACGCCTCGCCGGCGGTGACGCCCCGGCCCTCGGCGGCGGCGCGCCCGGCGGCCTCCGCGTGGCGCTGCCCGGCGGCGGCGCACGCGGCGGGCCAGTCGTGCGCGGAGGCCAGCGGGGCGGTCACCCGGTCGTAGTCGTACGGGTCGAGGCCGGCGCCGTGGGCGCGGGGGCGGCTGACCTCGACGAAGGCGGCGAGGAAGCCGGGGTCGTCGAGGAAGGAGAAGAAGGAGTCGTCGGACATCGTCGGTTCCCTTTCGGCGCGGATCAGTTGACGGTCAGGACGGCCTTGCCGCGGATGCGGCGGTCGCGCAGGTCGGTGAGGGTGGCGGCGGTCTCGGACCAGGGCGCGACCCGGCCGAGCTCGGGGGTCAGGCGGCCCTCCGCGACCAGGCGGACCAGGGTGGCGAGGTCGCGGCCGTCGGGCACGTCGGAGTCGGCGTAGTGGAAGTGCCGCAGGGTCGCGGACTCCGGGCCGGTGAAGAAGTCGAAGAAGTCGAGCGTGGCGGGCCGCCGGGAGGCCTGGCCGAACCAGATCAGGGTGCCGCGCCGGGCCAGCCGGGCGAGGGCGAGCGGCAGGGCGTCGCCGCCGGTGGACTCCAGCACCAGGTCGTACGGGCCGCGCGCCGCGCCGACCTCGTGGACCACCTCGGCCGCGCCGAGCTCGGCGAGCCGCCGGCCCCGCTCGGGGGAGGCGGCGACGACGGTCAGTTCGGCCCCGGCGGCGGAGGCCAGCTCGGTGAAGTAGTGCCCGACGCCGCCGGAGGCACCGGTCAGCAGCACCCGGCGGCCGGCCAGCGCGCCCGCCGTGCGGAGCAGGCGCAGCGCGGTGAGGCCGGCCAGCGGCAGGGCGGCGGCGCGGACGGCGTCGATGGAGTCGGGGAGCTCGGCGAGCGAGCTCGTGGGCACGCGCACGTACTCGGCCCAGCCGCCCGCGGGCGGGTGGCCGACCACGCGGCGGCACACGCCCGGCCCGGAGCCGTCGGCGGCGGCCTGGACGACCAGGCCCGCGACGTCCTTGCCCGGCCGCCAGCCCGGCTCGGGGGCCTCCAGCTTGAAGGTCTCACCCCGGTTGACCGAGAACGCCTCGACCTTGACCAGGGCCTCCCCCGGTCCCGGCTCCGGCTGCGCGACCTCCGCGAACCCGACCGGTGCGTCCGCCCGGCCGGTCGGTACCAGCGCCTTCATCCCGTTCTCCCCTCTCGGCGTAGCGTCCCGTTGACCGGCCCAGCACACCGCGGCGGCCCGGAGCCGGTCCAACAACCGCCGGGCGCCGCCGACAACGGGCGGTTGTCGTCCGGGGAACGGCGGCACCCGGCCTGAGCCGAGAGACACGCCCTAAGCTGACGCCTCATGGATCTTGATCTCGCGCAGGTGCGGGCGTTCGTGGCCGCCGCCGAGGAGGCGCACTTCGGGCGGGCGGCGGGGCGGCTCGGGGTCAGCCAGCAGGCGCTGTCGAAGCGGGTGGCCCGGCTGGAGGGCGCCCTCGGGGTGCGGCTGCTGGACCGGGACGCCCGGGGCGTGGGCCTCACCGAGGAGGGCCGGCGGTTCCTGGAGCCGGCCCGGCGGGTGCTCGACCAGGGGGACCGGGCGGTGGCGGCGGTGACGTGCGCCGCCCGGCCGCTGCGGATCGACGTCTGGGGTCACCTGTTCGCGCCGATGCGCACCGTCGCGCAGGCGCTGGACGGCGCGCCGGGGCTGGAGGTGGAGCCGGTGCCCGGCCGGGACCTGCCGTCGGTCGCGGCGGCGCTGCTGCGCGGGGAGTCGGACGCGGGCTTCGGCCGGGTGCACCCGCTGCCGGAGGGCCGGGACGCGGGGCTGACGCACCGGCTGGTGCGGCTGGAGCCGGTGGACGTGCTGCTGTCGGCCGGCCACCCGCTGGCCGGCCTGGACGTGCTGCGCCCGGCCGACCTGCGCGGCAGCGTGCTGCGCTACCCGGCGGCGGTGGACCGGCTGGACTTCCTGACCAGGTTCGCGGACCGGTTCGGCATCGAGCGGCGGGCCGGCTCGACCAACCTGGGGCTGGAGCACTTCGTCGAGCAGGTCCGCGCCGCCCCGGACTGCTTCTCCCTCGTCCCCGCCGACGTCCCGCTCCCGGACCGTCCGGGCGTGCGGACCGTCCCGCTGGTCGAGCCGACGCCGCTGTACGCGTGGTCGCTGCTCTGGCGCACCGAGGGCGGCCCGGGTGACGGCGCGGCCGCCGACCAGCACCCCCGGCTCCAGCCGCTGCTGCGGGCGTTCGCCGAGGAGGCCCGGCGCAGCAGGTGGCTGGAGTACGACCCGGCCCGCGACTGGCTGCCGGACCCGGACGAGGCCGCGCTCATCCCGTAGGACCCCCTGGCCCCGTCACGCCACCGCCTGGTACGCGAGCACCTCGAAGTCCCGTGCGACCGCGGGCGGGGTGGGGCCGTCGAACATGCGCTGGGTGAGCAGGATGCCCGTCAGCCGCTCCTTCGGGTCGTTGAACCAGGTGGTGCCGAGGCCGCCGTCCCAGCCGTAGCGGCCGGGGGTGGGCAGGCCGTCGCGGGTGGTGGCGACGGAGACGCCGAAGCCCCAGCCGGTGAGCTCGTCGCGGCCCAGCAGCGGTGCGGAGGCGGTGAGTTGGGCGGGGGTGAGCTGGTTGGTGGTCATCAGCTCGACGGTGGGGCGGGAGAGGATCCGGACGTCTCCGTGGGTGCCGCCGGCGAGGAGCATCCGGGCGAAGGCGAGGTAGTCGTCGACGGTCGAGACGAGGTCGGCGCCGCCGTCGTCGAGGGCCGCGGGCCGGGACCAGGCGCTGTCAGCGGGGTCGTCGTAGACGACGAGGCCGCGGGCGGGGTCGTGCCAGTACTCGTCGGGGAGCCGGTGCAACCGGTCGGCAGGGACGGTGAAGCCGGTGTCCCGCATGCCGAGGGGGCCGAGGACGCGCTCGCGCAGCACGTCGCCGAGGGGCTTGCCGCAGGCGCGGGCGAGCAGGATGCCGAGGACGACCGAGCCGGTGTGGTAGTGCCAGCCGGCCCCGGGCTGGTGCAGCAGCGGCAACTCGCCGAGCCGGCGCAGGAATTCGTCCGGCGCTGGGTAGTCGGCGCGCGGCGGCAGGACGTTGACGCCGCGTTCGGCCATGGCGGCGGCGATCGGGGCGCCGCTCGGCGTGGTGAGTCCGTAGCCGAGCCGGAAGGTGAGCAGGTCGCGCAGGCTGATCGGGCGGGCGGCGGGCTCGGTGTCGTCGAGCGGGCCGTCCGGCCGGCGCAGCACGCGCCGGCCGGCGAGTTCGGGCAGCAGGTCGTCGAGCGGGTCGTCGAGGCGCAGGACGCACTCCTCGACCAGGGTGAGCGCGGCCACGGCGGTGACGGGCTTGCTCATGGACGCGATGCGGAAGATCGTGTCGCGCCGCACCGGCGCGCCGCCCCCGGCCGTGTGGCTGCCGAGGACCTCGACGTGCTCGTCGCCGTCCCGGGCGACGGCCGCCACCAGGCCGGGCACGGCACCGCGTTCGACGTGCCCGGCCAGCACCCGGTGCAGGCGCTCCAGCCGTTCCTTCGACAACCCGCTCATCGTCCACCGCCCTTCCGGACCGCTGACGGCCCGTCGATCGACTCGTCCGGCACCACGATGGCGCACGGCGGCGACGATCGGGGCGGAACGGGGCGGGAAGGGGCTGCCGCGGCTCAGTTGGTGCGGAGCCAGTGGTCGGTGGTCCGCAGCACCGAACCGTCCGCGGCGTAGGTGGTGAAGGTCTTGACGCCGGAGCCCGGCTTCGCCATGAGACCGAACCAGCGCAGCGTGGAGTCCCCGGCCGCGACCGGCACCGCCTCGGTGGAGCCGCCGGTCGCCCAGGTGATCACGACCTTCGCCACCTCGGGCCCGACGCCGCCGGCCACCACCGGCGGGAGGCCGGACTCCGCCGCGTCCTTGAGGCCCAGCGACGTGCTCACGCCGGCGACTCCTCCCTTGTACGGTCCGCCCGGCTCGTTGACCACGTGGACGGAGTCGTCCGGCTGCCGCTTGCCGTCCACGGTGTAGTAGAGGTTCGCCAGGTCGTTGTGCGGGGCCCAGTTGCCGGCCGCGTCCTGCGGGAGCAGCGAGCGCGGGTCCGGGTCGGCGGCGGTCCGTTCCTTCCGCATCGTCTCGATCTGCCGGAGGGCGTCCTGCTCGGTGGCCGGGCCGGGCCACTCGGCGACCCAGGCCTGCCAGGTGTGGCCGTTCGCGCTGCCCTCGCCGATCTTGACGCGGATCGGGGTGAACGGGTCCCGCGCGGCCCCGGCCGGGCTGCCCGGGGCGGACGGCGTACCCGACGAAGCCGGGGAGGCGGAGGGAGCGGCAGCCCTGGAAGGAGCCGCCGCCACCGCGGCGCCCCCCGTCCCCGGCCCGTGGCCGCCGAACGCCGAGGCGACCCCGGCCACCGCGACGACCGCCGCCGCGGCCGCCGCCCCGGCCAGCAGCCGACGGCACCGCAGCCGACGCCTCCCGCCGGCGACCAGCCGGTCGTACGGCACCGCGTCGGCCTCGATGCTCCCGGCCAGGTCGCCCAGCGCCCACGAGGCGGCGGCCTCCTCCGCCGCCGTCGGCGCGTGCTCGTTCCCGGGCATGGACTCCGTGCTCATCTGCTACCTCCGATGGTGGTCAGTCCGTCCAGCGAGGAGGACTCCCGGAGCTTGGCCAGCCCCCTGGCCGCCTGGCTCTTCACGTTCCCGACCGAGCAGTCCATCGCCGCCGCGGTCTGGGACTCGCTGAGGTCCTCCCAGTACCGCAGCACCACCGCCTCGCGCTGGCGCGGCGGCAGGGCGGCGAGCGCGGCGAGCAGCACGGCCCGGTCGTCCGGGTCGGCCCCGGCCGGGGCGGGCCGGTCGGGCGGGGCCTCGACCAGGTACTCGGCCGGTCTGCGCCGCCGCCACCGCCGGGCGTGCTCGTTGACCAGGATCCGGCGCACGTACGCGTTCGGGTCGTCCGCCGCGCGGACCTTGTTCCAGTGCACGTACGCGCGCTCCAGCGCCTGCTGGACCAGGTCCTCGGCGCCGTGCCGGTCCCCCGCCAGCAAGTACGCCGTGCGCAGCAGCCGCGTCCACGCGCTGCCGGTGAACGCGCGGAACTCGTCGTCCCGCGCGGCCTTGTGGGCTCCCATGAGCACCTCCTCACCCCACCTGAGTCCGGGGCGCCCGGAAACCGTTGCCCGCACCCGCCCGAAATCCTCCGGGCCCGCCGTGGCGTTTCCGCACCGATCCGGCCACCCGCCGTTCGCGGATCGCCACCGGCGACTGTGACACTGGAGGGGCTCGAAAACCGAGGTGCGCGCCGCCGTGCCTCCTTGCGAACCTAGAGGGATGCCCGCAGTGAGTTCTCCCGCAGTCCAGTCCGCCGCCGCTCCCGCGGAGGGCCCCGGTATCGGCGAGCTGGCCGCCCGCCTGCCCGAGCTGACCCTGCGCGACGAGGTGCGGATCGGACGCCGGCTGGAGGGGGCCCGCCGGGTCCGCAAACCCGAGGCCCGGCAGAAGATCGCCACCGAGATCGCCGCCGACATCGAACGCGCCGAGCTGCTGGTCGAGCAGCGCCGGGGCGCCGTCCCGAAGATCACCTATCCCGCCGAGCTCCCGGTCAGCCAGAAGAAGGACGAGATCCTGGCGGCGATCCGGGACCACCAGGTGGTGATCGTCGCGGGCGAGACCGGCTCCGGCAAGACCACCCAGATCCCGAAGATCTGCCTGGAGCTCGGCCGGGGCGTGCGCGGCCTGGTGGGCCACACCCAGCCCCGCCGGATCGCGGCCCGCACGGTGGCCGAGCGCGTCGCGGAGGAGCTGCGCAGCCCGCTCGGCGAGGCCGTCGGCTGGAAGGTCCGCTTCACCGACCAGGTCGGCCAGGACACCCTGGTCAAGCTGATGACGGACGGCATCCTGCTCGCCGAGATCCAGACCGACCGGGACCTGCACCAGTACGACACCCTGATCATCGACGAGGCGCACGAACGCAGCCTCAACATCGACTTCATCCTCGGCTACGTCAAGCAGCTGCTGCCGCGCCGCCCGGACCTCAAGGTCGTGATCACCTCCGCGACCATCGACCCCGAGCGCTTCGCCCGGCACTTCAACGACGCCCCGATCATCGAGGTCTCCGGCCGGACCTACCCCGTGGAGGTCCGCTACCGCCCGATCCTCGACGAGGACGCCGAGGACGACTCCACCGACGCCGACCGCGACCGGGACCAGATCCAGGCGATCTGCGAGGCCGCCCAGGAGCTCCAGGCCGAGGGGCCGGGCGACATCCTGGTCTTCCTCTCCGGCGAGCGCGAGATCCGCGACACCGCCGACGCGCTCACCCGCCTGAAGCTGAAGTCCACCGAGATCCTGCCGCTCTACGCCCGGCTGAGCTCGGCCGAGCAGCACCGGGTGTTCCAGCGCTCCGGCAGCCGCCGGATCGTGCTGGCCACCAACGTCGCCGAGACCTCGCTGACCGTCCCCGGCATCAAGTACGTGATCGACCCGGGCACCGCCCGCATCTCCCGCTACAGCCACCGCACCAAGGTGCAGCGGCTGCCGATCGAGGCGGTCAGCCAGGCCAGCGCCAACCAGCGCAAGGGCCGCTGCGGGCGCACCTCGGACGGCATCTGCATCCGGCTGTACTCGGAGGAGGACTTCCTCTCCCGGCCGGAGTTCACCGACGCCGAGATCCTGCGCACCAACCTGGCCTCGGTCATCCTGCAGATGACGGCCGCCGGCCTCGGCGACATCGCCGCGTTCCCGTTCCTGGACCCGCCGGACTCGCGCAACATCAAGGACGGCGTGCACCTGCTGCACGAGCTCGGCGCCCTGGACCCGGACGAGAAGGACCCGCGCAAGCGCCTCACCGCGCTCGGCCGCAAGCTGGCGCAGCTCCCGGTGGACCCGCGGATGGCCCGCATGGTGCTGGAGGCGGACAAGAACGGCTGCGTGCGCGACGTCATGGTGATCGCCGCCGCGCTGTCCATCCAGGACCCGCGCGAGCGCCCCACCGAGAAGCGCCAGGCCGCCGACGACCGGCACCGCCGGTTCACCTCGGAGACCTCCGACTTCCTCTCCTACCTGGCGATGTGGCGCTACGTCCGGGAGCAGCAGAAGGAGCTCTCGTCCTCGGCCTTCCGCCGCATGTGCAAGGCGGAGTTCCTCAACTACCTGCGCATACGGGAGTGGCAGGACATCTACACCCAGCTGCGCACGGTGGCGAAGCAGTTGGGGGTGACGATCGAGGAGCCGCATCCGGACGCCGAGCCGGACGCGGACCGGATCCACCAGTCGCTGCTCGCCGGGCTGCTCTCCCACATCGGCTTGTTCGACGTGGAGAAGCGCGAGTACGGCGGCGCGCGCGGCGCCCGGTTCGCGGTCTTCCCTGGCTCCGGCCTGTTCAAGAAGCCGCCGCGCTGGGTGATGTCGGCCGAGCTGGTCGAGACGTCCAGGCTGTGGGCGAGGATCAACGCGAAGATCGAGCCGGAGTGGGTCGAGCCGCTGGCCGGCCACCTGCTCAAGCGCAGCTACAGCGAGCCGCACTGGGAGAAGAAGGCCGGCGCCGTCCTCGGCTACGAGCGGGTGACGCTCTACGGGATGCCGATCGTCGCCCAGCGCAAGATCAACTACGGGAAGATCGACCCGGAGCTGTGCCGCGAGCTGTTCATCCGCAACGCGCTGGTGGAGGGCGACTGGGAGACCCACCACAAGTTCTTCGCGGAGAACCGCAGGCTGCTCGGCGAGGTCGAGGAGCTGGAGAACCGGGCCCGCCGGCGCGACATCCTGGTCGACGACCAGACCCTCTTCGACTTCTACGACGCCCGGCTGCCCGAGGACGTCGTCTCCACCCGGCACTTCGACGCGTGGTGGAAGAAGGCCCGGCACGAGCAGCCGGACCTGCTCAGCTTCGAGAAGTCGATGCTGATCAACGACGCCGCGGACGGCGTCACCGAGGCCGACTACCCGGACCACTGGCAGCAGGGCAAGCTCCGCTTCACTCTGACCTACCAGTTCGAACCGGGCAGCGACGCGGACGGCGTGACCGTCCACATCCCGCTGCCGGTGCTCAACCAGGTCACCGCGGAGGGCTTCGACTGGCAGATCCCGGGCCTGCGCGAGGAGCTCGTCACCGCGTGGATCAAGTCGCTGCCGAAGGCGGTCCGGCGCAACTTCGTGCCCGCGCCGGACTTCGCCAAGGCCGCGCTGCGCGCGGTGAAGGACCGCCAGGAGCCGTTGCTCCCGTCCCTGGAGCACGCGCTCAAGCGCCTGACGGCCGTGACCGTCCCGCCGGAGGCCTGGGACGACGACCGGGTGCCGGACCACCTCAAGGTCACCTTCCGGGTCGTGGACGGCCGCCGCAAGCTCGCCGAGTCCAAGGACCTGGAGGAACTGCGGCTGCGGCTCAAGCCGAAGCTCAAGGAGACGCTGTCCTCGGCGGCCTCCGGCCAGGGCATCGAGCAGGGCGGGCTGACCGCCTGGCCGGCCGGCCTGCCGGTGCTCCAGCGCACGTTCGAGCAGCGGTCGCGCGGCCACTCGCTGCGCGCCTACCCGGCGCTGGTGGACGAGGGGCAGTCGGTCGGCGTGAAGCTGTTCGACACCCCGGAGGCCCAAGCGCGGGCGATGTGGGACGGCACCAGGCGGCTGCTGATGCTGACCACCAACTCGCCCGCCAAGTCGATCCAGGGCCGCCTGGGCAACCAGGCCAAGCTGGCGCTCTCGCACAGCCCGCACGGCTCGATCACCGCCCTGTTCGAGGACGTGGTGGCCTGCGCGACGGACCGCCTGATGACCCTGGGCGGCGGCCCGGCCTGGGACGAGGCGGCCTTCGGCAAGCTGCACGACAAGGTGCGCGCGGACCTGTACGACCTGTCCGCGGACGCCACGCTGAAGACGGCCACCGCGCTGATCGCCTTCCACAAGGCCTCGACCCGGCTGCGGACGGTCGGCAGCCCGGTGCTGCTGAACGCGGTGAACGACGTCCGGCTGCACCTGGCCTCGCTCGTCCACCCGGGCTTCGTGACGGACACCGGCTGGCAGCGCCTGCCGGACCTCAAGCGCTACCTGCTGGCGGTGGACCGCCGGCTGGAGGCGCTGCCCAACCACCCGCAGCGGGACGCCCAGCAGCTGCTGAAGGTCCAGCAGGTGCAGCAGGCCTACGGGGAGCTGCTGGCGGCCGTCCCGGCCGGGCGGCAGCCGTCCGCGGAGGTGCGGGCCATCCGCTGGATGATCGAGGAGCTGCGGGTCAGCTTCTTCGCGCAGTCGCTGGGCACGCCGACCCCGGTGTCGGAGAAGCGGATCATGAAGGCGATGGAGGCGGCGCGGGCCGCGCTCTGAGTTCCCGCCGGTGGCCGGGGGTGGGCCCTCAGGAGCCAGTTCGACCTGGGGGCCCACCATGGGCTACGATCTGTCTTGTTCGCAGCGCGGCAAGCGAGTGAACGAGATCAGAAAACTCTGGTCCCGTGGAGCAGTTGGTTAGCTCGCCACCCTGTCAAGGTGGAGGTCGCGGGTTCAAGTCCCGTCGGGATCGCCGCAGTGCGAGAGGCCCGGAACCGTTCAGGTTCCGGGCCTCTCGCGTTTTGGGCGCACGACCCCTTACCCCGCACTTGGTCTGGACCACAAGTGACGGAGCGCGTGACGGTCGTCACTTACGTTTTCCCCACAACCGGCGCGGCACGACCTCGCTCGGAAGCCACTAATTTAATATGTAAAATTGTACAGTTATTCACTGTAAATCCCCCCCGCCCCATGGGCATCAAATCGTTATCCGGAGTTCAACATTCCGACAGATCGGCGACCGGCCCCGGGCATGGCAAAGGGGCTGCTTACCGGACCCGGCGGAGTCCGGTAAGCAGCCCCTTTAAAGAGCCTTCGGCCTATCAGGCCTCGGTGCGCTGGGCGGGAATCCCGGCCAGCAGTGCGCGCACCTCCGCCTCGCGGTAACGGCGGTGACCGCCGAGCGTGCGAATCGACGTCAGCTTGCCCGCCTTGGCCCAGCGGGTGACCGTCTTCGGGTCCACGCGGAACATGGTGGCAACCTCTGCCGGCGTCAGCAGCGGCTCAGCATCAGGGGTACGAGCGGTCATGAGCGGCCTCCTCGGGAGAACCGAACCAGGGCGGTTCTATCCTTCAAATTCTGCACCTTGGCCCGCGATGCCCGAAATGGCATAGACGGGCCGAGTCGGTTATAGGACGAACGGCTTGTCCTGGTGTCTACAACTACACCATCCGTCCAGCCCTATCGACCAAACCGCCAAAATTGACCCCTCACGGGTTCAAGGCCGACGGATGGCGATGGACCACCCCATAACGGACAGTCACACGCCAGTGACATCCGGTTACGAGGGGACCAGACCCTCCGTTTCCCCGCAAAGCGCGCATCGACTCCAGAACCACCCAAAAGTGGGCACGCTCGCGTGGAGTTGGGCTGGTTGTCCCATTTTTGCACATAGGGGTAAGTTCGCGTCAACGGTGAGTAGTGTCACGTTCGACAGGTATTGACCCGAACCGGGACCTTCGTCATGCGGCTCGGGCCGAAGGACCCTTCCAGTCATACACGGGCGCTCGGACGCCAGTTCGCCCGCTAGTTCGCGTACCGCAGCGCCAGGACGCGCCGCCAGCGCACCGTCAGCTCCCCGTACACCCGCAGCGCCTCCGCGTCGTCCCCCGCCCGCAGCGCCCGCAGGCCGTCCTCCAGCTCCCCCGCCGAACGGTCCGCCAACAACCGCTCCGGTCCCAGCAGATGCACCAGCCCCCCGTAGTCCAGCTCCACCAGCGAACGCGGATGGAACTCCTCCAGCCACCGCCCGACCTGCTCGGCCCCCCGCACCAGCTCCCCCTCCGGAACCGCCTCGCGCAACGCCCGGTAGGCCCGGGCCACCCGTCGGCGCGCCTGCGACATCGGCGTCAAGTAGAACAGCGCCGGCGCCCGGTGCCCCGCCCCCTCCCCCTTATCCCCCGCTTCCGCCGGAACGAAGCAGCGGTCCTCCTCCCCGAACGGCAGGAACCACCGCACCGGCACCTCCCACCGGCTGGTGAGGATCCACGGCCGGGCGTCCGGGTGCTCGGCCCGCCAGCGCTCCCGGTCCGCCTCCGCGGCGGCCCGCGCCACCGGCGGCAGCGCGGTGTCCAGCAGCGCCACCGGGGTCCCCGCCCGCAGCTCCTCCAGCGCCTGCCAGCTGCGCAGCCTGGTCGCCCACGGACAGACGTAGAGGACGCCGTCCACCAGCCGCACGAAGGCCCGCTCGCTCTCGCGCTCGGGCAGTGCCCGGGGCGTGCGCCCGACCAGCCCGGCGAGCGCCTCGCGCTGCTCCGCCAACACCGCCTCGGCCACCGGCCGGGCGGCCTCCGCGGCGTCCGGACCGTGCTGCGCCGCGTACGCCTGCCAACGCGCCCGCTCGGGCTCCGGATAGGCGGCCAGCGGCTCGTAGACCCGCAGGTGGGCGGCGTACGGCGGCTGTACGGAAGTACGGACGACGGTCACGTCCTGCATGGTCGCACGCGGGGCGCGGCGCCGGGAGGGCGCGCCCCCGAACGGTTCGCGCCCGCACTCCGGGGGCCCTCTCGTCTCACCCCTCGGACAACCGGCACAAGCTCGGACAAGAGGGCCGATCGTCGACGGGCACGCGACTACGCTTCGCCTTAGGCGCCCGCACCACAGCAGCGGGCCTTCGATACTGGAGTCACCACAGTGACCGACGTACAGACATCCGCCACGCACCCCGCACCCGGCGTGCTCAGCAGGATCTTCCGTACCGAGCAGGACGGCGCCCCCGGCGACGGCCACGAGCAGGTCGTCCTCTGCCACGACCGCAGCTCCGGGCTCAAGGCGATCATCGCCATCCACTCCACCGCGCTGGGCCCCGCCCTCGGCGGCACCCGCTTCTTCCCGTACGCCTCCGAGGAGGCGGCCCTGGAGGACGCGCTGAACCTGTCCCGCGGGATGTCCTACAAGAACGCGCTCGCCGGGCTCGACCTCGGCGGCGGCAAGGCCGTCATCATCGGCGACCCGAACAAGGACAAGAACGAGGCGATGCTCCGGGCCTACGGCCGCTTCGTCGAGTCCCTGCGCGGCCGCTACATCACCGCCTGCGACGTGGGCACCTACGTGCAGGACATGGACGTCATCGCCCGCGAGACCGGCTTCGTGACGGGCCGCTCGCCCGAGCACGGCGGCGCCGGCGACTCCTCCATCCTGACCGCCTTCGGCGTCTTCCAGGGCATGCGCGCCAGCGCCCAGGCCCGCTGGGGCCAGCCGACCCTGCGCGGCAAGCGGGTCGGCGTCGCGGGCGTCGGCAAGGTCGGCCACTACTTGGTCGGCCACCTCGTCGCGGACGGCGCCACCGTGGTCGTCACCGACCCGTTCGAGGCCGCGGTCAACCGCGTCCGCGCCGCCCACCCGGAGGTGGAGGTCGTCGCCGACACCACCGCCCTGCTCCAGGCGAAGCTGGACGTCTACGCCCCCTGCGCGCTCGGCGGCGCCCTGACCGACGACGTCGTCGCCGCGCTCGGCGAGTCCGGCACCTCGATCGTCTGCGGCGCGGCCAACAACCAGCTGTCCCACGCGGGCGTCGAGAAGGACCTCGCCGACCGCGGGATCCTCTACGCCCCGGACTACCTGGTGAACTCCGGCGGCGTCATCCAGGTCGCCGACGAGATCGACGGCTTCAACTTCGAGCGGGCCAAGAACAAGGCCACGAAGATCTTCGACACCACCCTGGAGATCTTCACCCGGGCCGCCGCCGACGGCGTCCCGCCGGCGGTCGCCGCCGACCGCCTGGCCGAGAAGCGGATGCGCGAGATCAGCGCGCTGCGCACGGTCCTGCTCCCGGGCGCCCGCCGCGCCTGATCCGGCCCCGTCCGGAGCCGATCCGGTCACTCCGTGCGCGGGGGACGGTCCTCCTCCGTCCCCCGCGCATCACGATGTGGAACCGGATTCTCACTTCTGCGCCCGAACGGGTGATCCGAGGTCCCCCTTGGGGGGATAATCGATCCCGGAACGACGGACCTCAGACACCTCCGGACAGCGCGCAAACCGCCGCAAAACCTCCCTTGACCTGGGAAGACCTGGTCGCGGGTGCGGTCGGTGCGCGCCACGTCACACCGACGACGTACCGTCCAGCGGCGGAAACAGGTACCGTTAATGCTCCAAGGGACGGTCCTCCCCATTCGGGCAGGCCGGTCCTGATCATGAACACGTGTCAGACTCGGGGCCGTGAGCCCCATCGTTGAGGGGGTCGACCCATGGGGCGCGGCCGGGCCAAGGCCAAGCAGACGAAGGTCGCCCGCGAGCTGAAGTACAACAGCGGCGGGTTCGACGCTAACCGTCTGTCCAACGAGCTGGGCGTATCGCCGTCCACCGCTTCGATCGACCCCGAGCCGATCGAGGAGGAAGAGGACGACGACCCGTACGCGGAGTACGCCGCCCGCTACGCCGACCTCGACGACGAGGACGACACCGAGCCGGGCACCGGGCCGTCGCAGGCCTCCCGCCGCTCGTAACCGCCGTACCGCCGGACCGGTCCGGGCGCCCCAGGGCGCCGGGCCGGTCTTCGGCGTTCCCCCTGACGGGCCGTCGGCCGCCGGCGGCCCGGGGACGCGAGAGGGCCCCTCCGGTGCACCGGAGGGGCCCTCTCGTCACATCTGACACACCTGGCGCGCCGGGGGCGCGGTGAGCCGGTCTCAGCCCGCCGTGAAGCCCTCGTAGGCGTTGTAGAGGGCCGCGCCGCCGTCGTGCTCGTCGGTGCGGTCGACGATGTCGCCCAGCAGCCAGGCCTCGACGCCGCGGTCCTCCAGGATCGACAGCACGACGTCCACCGAGTGCGGCGGGACGACCGCGACCATGCCGACGCCCATGTTGAGCGTCTTCTCGATCTCCAGGGTGCTCACCTTGCCGACCTCGGCGACGGTCTGGAAGACCGGCAGCGGGGTCCAGGTGCCGCGGTCCAGGCGGGCGTGCAGGCCGGCCGGGATGACCCGGGCCAGGTTGGCCGCCAGGCCGCCGCCGGTGACGTGCGAGAAGGCGTGGACCTCGGTGGCGCGGGTGAGCGCCAGGCAGTCCAGCGAGTAGATCCGGGTCGGCTCCAGCAGCTCCTCGCCGAGGGTGCGGCCGAACTCCTCGACCTTGCGGTCCAGCTGCCAGCCGGCCTGGTTCAGCAGGACGTGGCGGACCAGCGAGTAGCCGTTGGAGTGCAGGCCGGAGGCGGCCATCGCGATCACCACGTCGCCGGCCCGCACGCGCTCGGCGCCGAGCAGCGCGTCCGCCTCGACGACGCCGGTGCCGGCGCCCGCGACGTCGTACTCGTCCGGGCCGAGCAGGCCCGGGTGCTCGGCGGTCTCGCCGCCCACCAGGGCGCAGCCGGCCAGCGCGCAGCCCTCGGCGATGCCCTTGACGATCGCGGCGACGCGCTCCGGGACGACCTTGCCGACGCAGATGTAGTCGGTCATGAACAGCGGCTCGGCGCCGCACACGACGAGGTCGTCGACGACCATGCCGACGAGGTCGTGGCCGATGGTGTCGTGCTTGTCCATGGCGGCGGCGATGGCCACCTTGGTCCCCACGCCGTCGGTGGCCGAGGCCAGCAGCGGCCGCTCGTAGTTCTTGAAGGCGGACGCGTCGAAGAGGCCGGCGAAGCCGCCGAGACCGCCGACCACCTCGGGGCGGTTGGCCTTCTTCACCCACTGCTTCATGAGCTCGACGGCGCGGTCACCCGCCTCGATGTCGACGCCGGCGGCGGCGTAGGTGGCGCCGTCAGAGGTGTGACGCATGGCGTCTCCGTTGGGGGTGGCGGTGGGCGACGGGTGGGAGGTCACTGCGGTGCGGCCCTCTCGGGTCTGGTGGGGGTGGTTCGG
This sequence comes from Kitasatospora sp. NPDC057936, assembly GCF_042887525.1. Classification (NCBI taxonomy): domain Bacteria; kingdom Bacillati; phylum Actinomycetota; class Actinomycetes; order Kitasatosporales; family Streptomycetaceae; genus Kitasatospora; species Kitasatospora sp. NPDC057936. The sequence goes on along the minus strand of NZ_JBHVPD010000005.1, from coordinate 16,862 downwards.
TACGGCGGAAGGGGGTCGGAACGACGGTGGGGCCCCGGCTCGCGGGACCCCACCATGGTTTCGCTACGGGCGGCGCAGCGCGTCGGCCGCGCCCGCTCCGCCGAGCAGGGACTGGACGCCGTCCAGGTCGCTGCCGGTCGGCTTGCCGCGGACGGCGGGCGGCTGCTGGCCGCCCTTGATCTCGGCCTCCAGCAGGAGCTTGCCGAGCAGCGCCGGGTCGGGCAGCTCCATCGGGTACTCGCCGTCGAAGCAGGCCCGGCAGAGCTTGTCCTTGGGCTGCTTGGTGGCCTCGATCATGCCGTCGATCGAGATGTACGAGAGCGAGTCCGCGCCGAGCGTGCGCCCGATCTCCTCGATGGTCATGCCGTTGGCGATCAGCTCCGCGCGGGTGGCGAAGTCGATGCCGAAGAAGCAGGGCCACTTCACCGGCGGCGAGGAGATCCGGATGTGGACCTCGGCGGCGCCGGCCTCGCGCAGCATCTTCACCAGCGCGCGCTGGGTGTTGCCGCGGACGATCGAGTCGTCCACGACCACCAGGCGCTTGCCCTGGATGACCTCGCGCAGCGGGTTCAGCTTGAGCCGGATGCCGAGCTGGCGGATGGTCTGGCTGGGCTGGATGAAGGTGCGGCCGACGTAGGCGTTCTTCACCAAGCCGGAGCCGTAGGGGATGCCGCTGGCCTCGGCGTAGCCGATCGCGGCGGGGGTGCCGGACTCGGGCGTCGCTATCACCAGGTCGGCCTCGACCGGGGCCTCCTTCGCCAGCCGGCGGCCCATCTCCACGCGGGAGAGGTGGACGTTGCGGCCGGCGATGCTGGTGTCCGGGCGGGCCAGGTAGACGTACTCGAACACGCAGCCCTTGGGCTTCGCCTCGGCGAAGCGGGAGCTGCGCATGCCGTTCTCGTCGATGGCGATGAGCTCGCCGGGCTCGACCTCGCGGATGAACGAGGCGCCGCAGATGTCCAGCGCCGCGGTCTCGGAGGCGACCACCCAGCCGCGCTCCAGCCGGCCGAGCACCAGCGGGCGGATGCCCTGCGGGTCGCGGGCGGCGTAGAGGGTGTGCTCGTCCATGAAGACGAGCGAGAACGCGCCCTTGACCTTCGGCAGCACGACCTTGGCCGTCTCCTCGATGGAGAGGTCCGGGTGGCCGGCGAGCAGCGCGGTCACCAGGTCGGTGTCGTTGGTCGCGGCGGTCCGGCCGGAGCGGGAGACGTGCTCCTCGCCCGGCAGTTCGGCGACCATGGCCGCCAGTTCGGCGGTGTTCACCAGGTTTCCGTTGTGCCCGAGGGCCAGCGAACCGTGGACGGTCGCGCGGAAGGTCGGCTGGGCGTTCTCCCAGACCGAGGAACCGGTGGTCGAGTAGCGGGCGTGTCCGACGGCGATATGCCCGTGCAACGACCCCAGGGAGGCCTCGTCGAAGACCTGGGAGACGAGTCCCATGTCCTTGAAGACGAGAATCTGGGAGCCGTTGCTCACTGCGATGCCCGCGGATTCCTGACCGCGGTGCTGCAGGGCGTAAAGGCCGAAGAACGTGAGCTTGGCGACCTCCTCGCCGGGAGCCCAGACACCGAAGACGCCGCAAGCGTCCTGGGGGCCTTTCTCGCCGGGAAGAAGATCGTGGTTGAGTCTTCCGTCACCACGTGGCACGCCTTCGAGTCTAGGGCAGTTGGCACAGGCTTCCGGAACCCGGGATGCCGGGATTGTTGGGCGATCGTTCGGCAACGCGCGTAGACAAAACCCCTTACCGGGTGGGTATTTCGACCCGGGGGAATTCCCGCGGGCCGGGGATGGCCTTGTGGTTCGCGCCTGTTGGGGCATTCCGGGTGCGAAGAGCCGGCCCTCGGGACCGGGGCGAACGTGAGCCTGCTCACCCGGAGTTCACGAAGGCGTCACCGGGCACCCTCACGCCGCCGGCAGCAGCAGGCCCCACGCACCCGGGTGGACCGTCCAGGTGCGGGCCCGGACCGGGCCGACCGGGCGGCCGTCGACCTCGTAGCCGAAGCCGCGACCGGCCACCGAGACGCTCGCGGCGCGGGCGCGCACCAGGGCGCCGGGCGCGCGGACGACGACCTCCATGACGCCCGAACCGTCCGACGCGCCGAAGGGGAGGGAGACCTGCACCAGCCGGACCGGCCGGTGGACGTCCGCGAGGAGCCGGCCGTCGGCCTCGACCCGGATCCGGGAGCTCTGCTCGGCGGCCTCGACGGTGAGTGCGTTCCCCTGCTCGGCCGCAGCCAGTTTCGCCCATAGCGAACGCCAGCCGCCCGGACGGCCGATCAGCCGCCGGGCTCCCGCACCCGCGATCCGCACCCCGCCCAGCGCGACCCCGCCGCCGTCGTCGACCAGCAGGTCGAGCTTGCGCGGCGTCCCCGACAGCACCGCCCGCGCGGCCGGCACCGGCTCGCCCGGGACCCCGAGCGCGCGGGCCGCCGCCAGTTCCTCCGAGCGGCCGACCGGAACCATGCCCACCGGATCCGTGCCCAGCTCACGGTGCCGGTGCAGGGCCTGGAGCACCCGCTGCAGGGCGAGATCGGAACCGATCACCACCGGTCGCCGCCGACCCCGGTGCGAAAGCACCCGATCGAGTTCGGAAGGGCTCTCCGGGTACGCCACCTTGACGTCCGCACCTCCGCAGAGCACGTCCTTCGCGATCCGCACCGACTCCCCGTCGGTCTGCCGGGCCACCGGGTCGAGGAGCAGCAGGAGCGGCTCGGAGCCGCCGGTTGCAGGCGTGGACAGGGACGACACGACCGGTCCTTCCTCAGGTAATCTCTCGGTGCAAGAGCCCCTTGCGCTACTGCGCCAGGGGCTTCGTCTATCTCGGGGCAGACTGCGGCCTACGCAGGATGCCCCAACCGGAAGGGGTGTACGCCTGTGCCGGCACTCGTGCTCGTTGGCGCTCAGTGGGGGGACGAGGGCAAGGGGAAGGCGACCGACCTCCTCGGCGGCTCCGTCGACTACGTCGTCCGCTACCAGGGCGGCAACAACGCCGGTCACACGGTGGTCATCGGCGACCAGAAGTATGCCCTGCACCTGCTCCCCTCCGGCATCCTCAGCCCGAACGTGACGCCGGTGATCGGCAACGGCGTCGTGATCGACCCGGGCGTGCTGCTCTCCGAGCTGGCCGGCCTCAACGAGCGCGGCATCGACACCTCGAAGCTGCTGATCTCGGGCAACGCCCACCTGATCACGCCGTACCACCGCACCCTGGACAAGGTCACCGAGCGCTTCCTCGGCAAGCGCCGGATCGGCACCACCGGCCGCGGCATCGGCCCGACCTACGCGGACAAGATCAACCGCGTCGGCATCCGGGTCCAGGACCTGTTCGACGAGTCGATCCTGCGCCAGAAGATCGAGGCGGCGCTGCACGACAAGAACCAGATCCTGGTCAAGCTCTACAACCGCCGCGCCGTCCCGGCCGAGCTGGTCGTCGAGGAGTACCTGGGCTACGCGGACAAGATCAAGCCCTTCCTCGCCGACACCACCCTCGTCCTGGACCAGGCCCTCAAGGCGAACAAGGTCGTCCTGCTGGAGGGCGGCCAGGGCACCCTGCTCGACGTCGACCACGGCACGTACCCCTTCGTGACCTCGTCGAACCCGACCTCGGGCGGCGCCTGCACCGGCGCCGGCATCGGCCCCACCAAGATCGACCGGGTCATCGGCATCCTCAAGGCGTACACGACCCGCGTCGGCTCCGGCCCGTTCCCGACCGAGCTGCTCGACGCGGACGGCGAGGCGCTGCGCCGCATCGGCGGCGAGCGCGGCGTGACCACCGGCCGCGACCGCCGCTGCGGCTGGTTCGACGCCGTGATCGCGCGCTACGCGACCCGGGTCAACGGCCTCACCGACTTCTTCCTCACCAAGCTCGACGTCCTGACCGGCTGGGAGCAGATCCCGGTCTGCGTCGCGTACGAGATCGACGGCCGCCGGGTCGAGGAGCTCCCCTACAACCAGTCGGACTTCCACCACGCCAAGCCGATCTACGAGACGCTGCCGGGCTGGACCGAGGACATCAGCAAGGCGAAGACCTTCGCCGAGCTGCCGAAGAACGCGCAGGCCTACGTGAAGGCGCTGGAGGAGATGTCGGGCGCGCCGATCTCCGCCATCGGCGTCGGCCCGGGCCGTGACGAGACGATCCAGATCAACTCGTTCATCTGATCCGGCTCCGGACCGCCGTCCGGACCACCGGCCCGAGGGGCCCTGCGGGAGCGATCCCACAGGGCCCCTTCCGTTTGCCCCGGGCTTTTGCACTAGGACATAATTCCATTGCATCTAGTACAGTTCGGCAGTACGTTCGGGTCATGACCGCGAAGCTGCCCGAGCCCGTCACCCTGACCGGCCGCCACGTCCGCCTGGAGCCCCTCGGGCGCCACCACGTCCCCGAGCTCTGGGCCGCCGTCGGCCCCGACCCGGACGTCTGGCGCTGGATCCCCTTCCTCCCGCCGCAGAGCGAGGAGGAACTGAGCGGGATCATCGAGCACCGGATCGGGGAGGTGGCGGCCGGCGCGGCGGTGAAGTTCGCCGTGATCGACCTGGCGAGCGGCAGGGCCGTCGGCATCACCGGCTTCTACGACTTCAGCGCGACGCACGAGCTCGTCGAGATCGGCGGCACCTGGTACGCCCGCTCGGTGTGGCGCTCGGCCGTGAACTCCGAGTCGAAGCTGCTGCTCCTGCGCTACGCCTTCGGCGAGCTGGGCATGGGCCGGGTCATGTGGAAGACCGACGCGCTCAACGACCGCTCCCGCAACGCGATCCTGCGGCTCGGCGCCCAGTACGAGGGCACCTTCCGCCGCGACCGCCTGCGTGCCGACGGGGTCTGGCGGGACAGCGCCTACTTCTCGATGCTCGCCGACGAGTGGCCCGCCGCCGAGGCCCGGCTGGTCGAACGGCTCGCCCGCGGCTGACGGCCCCGCGGCCGCCGGGCCGCGGGGCCGTCGGCCGCACGGCCCGCGGTGGCAAGCTGGGGCGCAGACCCGAGCCTTCACCGAGGAGCCACCATGAGCGACTGGCAGCGGCCTTCCACCGGCGACCCGTCCGGCGAGTGCCTTGAGGTGCGGTTCGTCGACGGCGTCGTCGAGATCCGCGAGTCGGACGGGAGCGGCGTCGTCGTCCGCACCACTCCGGAGAAGTGGGAGGCCTTCCTCCTCGGCGTCCAGGCCGGGGAGTTCGACCACTTCGTGGCCGACGTCTGACGGTACGACGACGGCCGGTCGGGTGGCCGGCGCCCCGCGGGCGCCGGCCGCTGGTTCTCGTCTAGTTCTCGTCGGCGGAGCGGGAGTGCCGGGCGGCGAACTCCGGCTTCGCCGAACGGGGCTCCCTGGGCTGGACGTTGACCAGCCAGACCAGCCAGCCGACGAACAGCACGGCGAGCAGCAGGAGGGAGAGGCCGGCGACGATCAGTGCGTTCACCGGCTCACCGGGACGCGTCGGGAACGACGGAGGGGCGACGGAAGCGGCATGGGTGTCTCCGGTCGGGGATGGCGAGCCTGCCGGCCGTTCATCTGGTCGGGATTCAGGGCCGCTTGATGGGCCGTGGGCGACAACCGGTCGGCGAGTGACTCGGCTTCGACCCTAGGGTCGAAGTACAAGACTTGCTACCGAGAGAGTGGACGTTCACTCCATCGTGGGGTATCCCCCGTTTCGGTAGCTAGGGTCCGGTTTGCACGGCACACTTCACCGGAAGCATCGACGGACCCCGCGACCCGGAGAAGAGAGTCATGCCACCCCGCTTGTCGCCGACCGTGCGCCAGCAGCGCCTTGGCATCGAGCTGCGCAAGATGCGCGAACGCGTGGGCGTGACGCCCAAGACCCTGGCCGCCGCCCTGGGCACCGACCTGCCCAAGATCTCCCAGATGGAGAACGGGAAGTCCGGCATCAGCGCCGACCGGCTCCGGGCCTGGGCGCGCACCTGCGGCCTCACCGGTGGCCGCTACCTCGACGCGCTGCTCACGATGACCCAGGACCGCCGCAAGTACTGGTGGGACGGCTACCGCGGGCGCATCCCGAGCGGGATCATCGACATCGCGGAGATGGAGCACCACGCCGAGTCGCTCACCATCCTGCACACCAGTTTCATCCCCGGGCTCCTGCAGACCTCCGCCTACGCCAACGCCGTGTTCGCGCGCCTGCGCCCGCCGCTGCCCCGGCAGGAGACCGACGTGCGCACGGCGTTCCGGATCCAGCGCCAGCGCGTCCTGGTCGAACGGCCGAAGCCGTACACCGCCTTCGTCCACGAGTCCGCGCTGCGCATGCAGTTCGGCGGCCCGGTCGTGCTGCGCGACCAACTGCTCAGCCTGCTGGAGGACTCCGAGCGCCCCGGCGTGGAGATCCGCGCGATCCCGTTCAGCGTGGACACGTTCCCCGGCTCCGGGGAGAGCATGTACCTCGCCCGCGGGCCCGTTCCGGAGCTCGACACCGTCCAGATCGACCTCTCGCAGGGGCCGAAGTTCGTGCACACCGAGGCCGACCTGCGGGCCTACCGCGAGATCAGGACGGAGACCGACGCGATCGCCCTCGGCGCCGACGACTCACGGGAGTTCATCCGGACCATACTGAAGACAGCGTCCTCATGAACAGCTGGCAGAAGTCCTCGGCGAGCGCCGAGGCCAACGAGTGCGTCGAGATCCGCACCGCCGACGGGCTGGTGGAGATCCGCGAGTCGGAGAGCGCCGAGGTCGTCGTGCGCACCACCCCGCGCAAGTGGGCGGCCTTCGTGCGCGGGGTGAAGGCCGGGGAGTTCGACCGCCACGGCGACTTCGGCGGGTTCCAGGCGCCGGGCGCGCCCTGACCGCCGGGGCGCGCCGTTAATCCACGGTCCGGCCGCACCCGCGACGGTAGGCTTTGGCACCCACAGTGGAACCCTGCGCCTGGCACGGCACCCCGGGCGGGGTGCGCGTGCGGGAGAAATCGGAGCATCCCAGGATGGCTCGGCACCTGATCACCAGCGCCCTTCCGTACATCAACGGGATCAAGCACCTGGGCAACATGGTCGGGTCCATGCTCCCGGCGGACGTCTACTCCCGCTACCTGCGCCGGCGCGGCCACGAGGTGCTGTACATCTGCGCGACGGACGAGCACGGCACGCCCGCCGAACTCGCCGCGCAGGAGGCCGGACTGCCGGTCGCCGAGTTCTGCGCACGGGCGCACGACGCGCAGCGCGCGGTGTACGACGGCTTCGGCCTCTCCTTCGACCACTTCGGCCGCAGCTCCTCGCCGCAGAACCGGGAGATCACCCAGGAGATCGCCCGCGAGCTCCAGCGCAACGGCTTCATCGAGGAGCGCGCGATCCGCCAGGTGTACTCCAACGCCGACGGCCGCTTCCTGCCGGACCGCTACATCGTCGGCACCTGCCCGCACTGCGGCTACGACAAGGCCCGCGGCGACCAGTGCGAGAACTGCACGCGCGTGCTGGACCCGACCGACCTGCTGGAGCCGCGCTCGGCCATCAGCGGCAGCGCCGACCTGGAGGTGCGGGAGACCAGGCACCTGTTCCTGCTCCAGTCGAAGCTGACCGAGGAGGTCGAGGAGTGGATCTCGGCCCACGCCGACGACTGGCCGGTGCTCGCCTCGTCGATCGCCCGCAAGTGGCTCACCGAGGGCCTGCAGGACCGCTCGATCACCCGTGACCTGGAGTGGGGCGTCCCGGTGCCGGCCGACGTGTGGCCGGAGCTGGCCGCCGAGGGCAAGGTGTTCTACGTCTGGTTCGACGCCCCGATCGAGTACATCGGCGCCACCAAGGAGTGGGCGGACGCGGCCCCGGCCGGGCAGCTGCGGGACTGGAAGTCCTGGTGGTACGAGGCCGACGACGCCGTCCGCTACACCGAGTTCATGGCCAAGGACAACGTCCCGTTCCACACCGTGATGTTCCCGGCGACGATCCTCGGCTCGCGCCGCCCGTGGAAGAAGGTCGACCAGGTCAAGGCCTTCAACTGGCTGACGTACTACGGCGGGAAGTTCTCCACCAGCCAGAAGCGCGGCATCTTCACCGACGTCGCCCTGGAGCTGCTGCCGGCCGACTACTGGCGCTACTTCCTGATGGCGCACGCGCCCGAGTCGGACGACTCCAGCTTCACCTGGGACCTCTTCGCCGCCGTCGTCAACAAGGACCTCGCCGACACCCTCGGCAACTTCGTCAACCGGGTGCTGACCTTCAGCCGCAAGCGCTTCGGCGACGACGTCCCCGGCGGGCACGCCGCCGGCGAGGCGGAGGAGCGGCTCGGCGCGCAGATCGCCGGCCTCCTCGCCGAGTACGAGGCGCAGCTCGACGCGCTCAACTTCCGCAAGGCGGCGCAGGCCCTGCGCGCCCTGTGGAGCGCCGGCAACGCGTACCTGGACGAGAAGGCGCCGTGGCTCCAGGTGAAGACCGACCCGGAGGCGGCGGCGCTGACGCTGCGCACGGCGATGAACCTGATCCACCTGTACGCGGTGGTGTCGGAGCCGTTCGTCCCGGCCACCGCGGCGGCGATGCGCGGCGCGTTCGCCGTGGCCGACGACTCCCCGGCGGCGTCCCGGCGCTGGGTCGCCCCGGAGGAGGCGCGGTCGCTCGACCTGGTGCCGGCCGGGACGGGGTTCACCGTGCCGCCGGTGCTGTTCGCCAAGATCACCGACGACGACCTGGCGGCGTGGACGACGCGCTTCGGCGGCGAGTAGGGGCTCGCGGGCGGACTCCCGGGGAGCGCGGGGCGTCAGGGAGCGGCCGTCTCGGCGGTGACCCAGGCGAGGTAGCCGGGGCTGCCCGCGACCACCGGGACGGCGATCACCTCGGGCGTCTCGTACGCGTGGCGCCCGGTGAGGAACGCGCTCAGCCGGTCGGCGAGTCCGGCCCTCGTCTTGAGGTCGATCCGCCACTCCTCGGCGTCCTGCACCTCGCCCTCCCACCAGTAGACGGACCGGACCGGGTACACCTGCGCGCACGCGGCCAGCCGCTCGCGGACGGCGGCGGACGCCAGGGCCCGGGCCAGGTCCTCGGTCTCGTGGGTGGTCGTCACGACGACGAAGCCGGGCGCGGTTCCCGGGTCGTCCGCGTGCTCGGTTCCGAGCCCGGTTCCGGGCTCGTTCTCGTGCGCGTTCTCGTGCTCGTCGGTGGTCATGGGGCGACGGTACCGGTCCCCGGACGCGTTGGTCCCCGGGGCGGCACCGGCGTCCCGGCGCCACCCCCCGGGGGGCTCCGGGGCTACCGGGCCGCGCGGGCGGTGTGGACCGTCATCGCGGACAGGTAGAAGGCGTCCGTCCGGTGCAGGATCCCGGTCGGGGCGTCCTCGTCCAGCAGGGCCGCCAGCGTCGCCGCGTCCTGCGGGTCCAGGTGGTCGGCGAGCTGGTCGTGCAGGCGGGCGAGCTGGGCGCGCAGGTGCTCGCGGGCGGGGGCGGCGAGCGGGGCCGGGTGGTCGATCAGGAAGGTCCGGGTGCCGGTCGGGGTCAGGCCGGCCCGGCCGAGCATGGCCGGCCAGTCCTCGATCTCCTCGGTGGCGCCCGGCAGTTCGGCGCGCATCGTGCTGAAGCCCGCCTCGTGGGCCGCGTCCAGCCGGGCCTGGAAGCCGGCCCTGCCGAGGCCGAAGTCGCGCGGCAGGTAGCGCAGCGGCAGCCCGCGCTCGGCGACGGCCAGCAGCCCGCCGGGGCGCAGCAGCCCGGCCAGGCCGGTGAGCGCGGTCTGCTGGTCGCCGAGGTGGTGGATCGCGTTCGCGGACCAGATCAGGTCGGCCTCGCCGAGCTTGCCGAACTCCTCGGGCAGATCGGCCTGCCGGGTCTTCAGCCGGCCGCCGGAGCGGTTCCGGGCGCGCTCCAGCAGCGCCGCCGACTGGTCGACCGCGACCACCTCGGCGGCCGGGAAGGCCTCGGCGAGCAGCCCGGCGAGCACGCCCGGGCCGCTGCCGACGTCGAGCACCCGGCGGACCTCGCCGCCGGTCAGCCCGCGCAGCCAGTGGGCGGCCGCGGTGACGGCGGGGGCCTTCAGCTCGGCCTCGCGCTCCAGGTGGGCGGCGAGCGCGTCCCAGTCGAAGTCGGCGGCGGGGACGTGCTCGTGGCCCTGGCCCTTGGTGGGCTGGTGATGGTGGTGGCCGGACATCCGGGGTCTCCGATCGTCGGGGTCGTCGGTGCGGTGGTGCGGCGTACGGGAGGGAGCCTCCCCGCTCGGGCCGTCGGCGCGGCGGCGGACGCGCGGTGCGCGGTCACCTCCACCGCCAGGCTGCGGCCGTTCCACCGCCAGGCTGCGGCCGTCGCCGCCGAATCGGCAAGCTTTGTTGCCGTTCCCGCAAATCGGGCCCAGCCGCGGCCCCGCGCTCAGCCGCCCGTGCGCCGCCAGTACGACCGGACCGCGACCGCCAGCGCCACCCCGTACACGGCGAACGCGCTCATCCCGACCCAGCCCACCATCAGCGCGTCGTCCGGCGTCGGCAGGTCGCCCGTCCGGATCGTCGTCACGCCGACCGTGCACAGCGACAGGTAGCCGACCCCCAGCAGCCCGTACGGCGCCAGCGTGCCGGCCCCGATCAGCGCGGGGGTGAGCGGCAGCCAGCGCGGCACCCGGCGGCCGCTCAGCACCAGGGTCCACCGCGGGAAGACCTGCCCCCACGGCCGGACCAGGCCCCACAGCAGGAACACCCCGAGCGCGGCCATCAGCGCGGTGGCGTCGATCCCCCAGTCCTCCAGGGTGAGCCAGAGCCCGGAGGCTCCGTTGCGCTCGTTGGTCACCCGCATCCGGGCACCGTCGATCCCCGCGAAGCTGCCGCCGAAGGCCCAGTCGAGCTTCATCACGACGTACGGGACGAAGGCCAACGTGCCTGCCCATGCGGCGAGTTGAACGGCCGCCGGGGCCTCCGACGGAGCCGGCGCCGGAGCCCGGTGCCCGGCGGGCGGCCGCACGCGCGTGGCACCCACCAGGAGCACGACGCCGACCGCCGACAGCGCGTGCAGCACCGCCCCCGGGCCGCTGTCCACGGCCTCCCCGGTCAGCAGCATCAGCACGTCCATCAGCAGCCCCCAGGCCGCCACCGCCGCCGGCCCGGCCAGCCCCCACAGCACCGCCCGCAGCCCCGGCCCCGGCCTCCCCCGGGCCGACGCCACCCCGGCCGCCACCCCGGCCGGCACCGCGACCACCCCCGCCCCGGCGACCGCCCAGCCCGGCCAGACGGCCCCGAACAGCTCCGTCCCGCTCAGCGCGCAGCCCGTCCCGAACCCGGCACAGGCGACACCCCAGCCGACCACACCCCACGCGTTCCTCGTCATGCCCCCACGCTCGCCCGCGCGGCCCCGCCCCGGCCTCCTCCGCCCCGACGAACCCGCTCCCCCCGCCGGGGGATCCCGCGCGCCGGGCCGCGGACGGACGCTTGCGTTGGAGTGCACTCCAACTCCTAGCCTCTGACGCAACGAACGGGACACCCAAGACCTTCGGGGGAGAACCACCATGCGCTACCGCGTCCTCGGCGGCACCGGCATCGAAGTCAGCGCCTACTGCCTCGGCACCATGATGTTCGGCGCGATCGGCAACCCCGACCACGACGACTGCGTCCGGATCATCCACACCGCGCTCGACCGCGGCATCAACTTCGTCGACACCGCCGACATGTACTCGGCCGGCGAGTCCGAGGAGATCGTCGGCAAGGCGCTGGCCGCCCGCGGCGACCGGGACGACATCGTGCTCGCCACCAAGGTGCACTTCCCGATGGGCGAGGGCCGCAACCGGGGCGGCAACTCCCGGCGCTGGATCGTCCGGGAGGTCGAGGAGAGCCTGCGGCGGCTGCGCACCGACCGGATCGACCTCTACCAGGTGCACCGGCCGGACCACACCACCGACGTCGAGGAGACCCTCTCCGCGCTCGGCGACCTCGTCCGGGCCGGCAAGATCCGCGCCTTCGGCTGCTCGACCTTCCCCGCCGAGCAGATCGTCGACGCCCACCACGTCGCCGAGCGCCGCGGCCTGCCGCGCTTCCGCACCGAGCAGCCGCCGTACTCGCTGCTCGCCCGCGGCATCGAGGCGAACGTGCTGCCCACCGTCCAGCAGCTCGGCATGGGCGCGCTGACCTGGGGACCGCTGGCCGGCGGCTTCCTCACCGGGCGCTACCGCAAGGGCCGGGCGATCGACCTCACGCAGGGCCGCGCCGCCCTCCACCCGGGCCGCTTCGACCCGGAACTGCCGCTCACCCAGGCCAAGCTGGACGCCGTCGAGGCCTTCACCGCCCTCGCCGAGGACCTCGGCCGCACGCTCCCCGAGCTGGCCGTCGCCTTCCCGCTCGCGCACCCGGCCGTCACCTCGGTGATCCTCGGCCCGCGCACGATGGAGCAGCTCGAATCCGCGCTCAAGGGCGCCGACCTCGTCCTCGACGACGCCACCCTCGACCGCATCGACGCGATCGTCCCGCCCGGCACCGACCTCTACCGGGCGGACGGCGTCTGGCAGCCGCCCGCACTCACCACCCCCGCGCTGCGCCGCCGCCCCGCCGCGGACCGCTCCGCGGACTGACGGGCCCCCGCGGGGGAGCCGGTGACGCCGGCTCCCCCGCCGCCCTCACGGCTCCCGGGGCGCCGCGAAACAGTGCACGACGACGGTCCGTCCGCCGCCCCACTGCTGGTCGGCGCTGCCCAGCCAGGTCCAGCCGAGACGCCGGTAGCAGGCCACCGCCGCCGCGTCGGTGGCGAGGACGTCGAGGACCGGGTGCAGTCCGAGCGCCCGCGCGTGGGTCAGCGCGTTCGCCAGCAGGCGCGCCCCGACGCCCCGCCCGCGCGCGGCAGGGGCGACGTACAGCCGGTTCACCACGGCGGTGAGCTCGGGCCGGGCGCCGGTGCGGCGGCTCCACAGCCCCGGGGCGGCGTCCCCCGGGGCGCTGCGGGAGAGGGCGACGTGCCCGAGGATGCGGCCGTCCGCCTCGGCCACCCAGGCGGCGAGGAGCCCCTCGGGGGTGAGCCAGGCGGCGGGGCGGTCGGGCCAGTCGGACGGGTAGCCGTCGGTGGCGTGGACGTCGCCCAGCAGCCGGACGCATTCGGCGAGGTCCGGGGCGCGGCGCCGGCGGACCGGCACCCCCGCCCCGGTCTGCCGGGCACCGGACGCGACGACGTTGGCGCGTTCTTCAAGGTCAGCCATGCCGGTACGTTACCGGCCGGGCCTCAGCCCCGCAGCAGGTCGACCACCCCCGCCAGGTCCTCCTCACCGCCGCCGAGCGCGAGCCTGCGCTCCATCAACCGGAAGTACGGCGCCAGGAGTTCGTCGCTCACGCCCTGCTCCTCGGCCGTGCCCAGCAGCGTCCGGCGCCCGGCCACCTGCATCGCCAGGTTCGAGACCACGTCCTTGGCGTAGTCGCCGCTCTCCAGCTGGTCCGCCGTCCTGGCGATCGACCCGGTCATCGCCGTCAGCCACCCGGCCAGCAGCGGCGCGAGGTCGCCGGGCGTGACCGCGCCCTCCGCCCTGACCAGCGCGAACGCGTGCGCGACCCCGGCGAACATCCCGTACATCGCGCTGAGCAGCGCCACGTCGTGCAGCGCCGCGTGCCCCGGGTCCGCCCCGACGTACCGCGGGCCGGCCGGCACGGCGAGCACCTCCGCGTGCTCCTCGAACAGCGCGGACGAACCGCTGTAGAACACGTACGGCCCGGCCGCCGGGACGCCGATCATCGGCGGGACGGCCATGATCCCGCCGTCCAGGTAGCGCGCGCCGCGCCCGGCGGCCCACCCGGCGCGGGCCCGGGCCTGGGCGGGGGTGCCGGTGACCAGGTTGACCACGTCCTTCCCGGCGAGGTCCGCGTCGTCCAGCGCCTCCGCCACGGAGGCGTCGTCGAGCAGGCACACGACCACCAGCCGGTTGGCCGCGACGGCCTCCGCGGCACTCGCGGCGACGACCGCGCCCTCGGCGGCGAGCACCCCGGCCCTGGCCGGGCCGCGGTTCCAGACGGTCAGCGGGTGCCCGGCGGCGAGCCAGGCACGGGCCAGGGCGGTGCCCATGGCGCCGAGCCCGAGCAGGGTGACGGGGGTCTTCTCAACTTCGGTGCTTCCCATGGGAATCAGCCTCTTCGCGGCACCGTTGACGATCAAGTACGCACGTGGAAGTGGGTGGTTACCCTGGGGTGAGCGACGAGGTCGGAAGGGGTGGGGGCATGGCGACCGTGCCGAGGCCGGGGGCGTACGTCTGCGGGATCGACGCCGCGATGGACGTGATCGGCGGCAAGTGGAAGGTGCTGATCCTCTGGGCGCTGGACGCCCGCCCCGGCTGCCGCTTCGGCGAGCTGCGCCGCCTGGTGCCGGGCATCACCGAGAAGGTGCTCGCCGCCCACCTGCGCGAACTGGAGGCGGACGGCATCGTGCACCGCGAGGCGCACGACGAGGTCCCGCCCCGGGTCGAGTACACGCTGACCGACGCCGGCACGCGCCTCAACGCGGCACTGGCGCCACTCGGCGCGTGGGGACGGGACCACGTCCTCGGCACGAACCCGCACCCGCACTGAAAGGCCCCGAACGGACCCATGCACCCCGACACCACCGCCACCCTGCACGGCGAACGCCTCGACCTCGTCCCGCTGCGGCCCGAACACGCCGAGGAGATGGCCGCCGCCCTCGCCGACCCGGCCCTGCACGCCTTCACCGGCGGCACCCCGGACGGCGCCGACGCCCTGCGCACCCGCTACGCCCGGCTCGCCGCCGGCTCCCCCGACCCCGCCGAGACCTGGGGCAACTGGGCGCTGCGCCTGCGCGCCGACGGCCGCCTCACGGGCTACGTCCAGGCCACGGTCCACGGGGACGGCGCCGAGCTCGCCTGGGTGGTCGGCACGCCCTGGCAGGGCCGCGGCCTCGCCGCCGAGGCCGCCCGCACCCTGCTCGCCCATCTGACCGCCGCCGGCATCACCACCGTGACGGCCCACATCCACCCCGACCACCACGCCTCCGCCGCCGTGGCCCGCGCCCTCGGCCTCACCCCGACCGCCGAGCAGCAGGACGGCGAGACCCGCTGGCAGGCACGCGTCGGCCCGGCCGCCTGACCCCACCGCCACCCCCTGCCCCACCCTCCCCGGAATGCCACCCCCACCCGATGGGGTTGGATACAGCCATGGCATCACGTGCACGAGTACGCGCCCCCGAGCTGGTCGGCGCAGGCGGTTGGCTGAACACCGGCGGCAAGGAGCTCACCCTCGCCGACTTCCGGGGCAAGATCACCGTCCTGGACTTCTGGACCTTCTGCTGCATCAACTGCCTCCACGTCCTCGACGAACTGCGCGAGCTGGAGGAGAAGCACCGCGACACCGTGGTGATCGTCGGCGTGCACTCGCCCAAGTTCGTGCACGAGGCCGACCACCAGGCCGTCGTCGACGCCGTCGCCCGGTACGAGGTGCACCACCCGGTCCTGGACGACCCGGCGCTCGTCACCTGGAAGCAGTACGCGGTGCGCGCCTGGCCGACGCTCGTGGTGATCGACCCCGAGGGGTACGTCGTCGCCCAGCACGCCGGCGAGGGCCACGCGCACGCGATCGCGCGGCTGGTGGAGGAGCTGGAGGAGGAGCACGCCGCCAAGGGCACGCTCCGCCGCGGCGACGGCCCGTACGTGGCGCCGGAGCCGACCGCCGGGGACCTCAAGTTCCCGGGCAAGGCGGTGCGCCTGGGCGACGGCCACTTCCTGGTCGCCGACTCCGGCCACCACTCGCTGGTCGAGCTGGCCGAGGACGGCGAGACGGTGGTGCGCCGGATCGGCGACGGGCAGCGCGGCCTGGTGGACGGCACCGACCCGCGGTTCAGCGAGCCGCAAGGCCTCGTGCTGCTGCCCGAGGGCCACCCGTACGACTACGACGTGATCGTCGCCGACACCGTCAACCACGCCCTGCGCGGCGTCCGGCTGGCCGACGGCCACGTCACCACGCTGGCCGGCACCGGCCGCCAGTGGTGGCAGGGCTCGGCCACCGAGGGCCCGGCCCGCGAGGTGGACCTCTCTTCGCCGTGGGACGTCGCCTGGTTCGACGGCCGGGTGTGGATCGCCATGGCCGGCGTGCACCAGCTGTGGGCGTACGACCCGGCGGCCGGGACGGTCGCCGTCGCGGCCGGCACGACCAACGAGGGCCTGGTGGACGGGCCCGCCGACGAGGCCTGGTTCGCCCAGCCGTCCGGCCTCGCGGTCTCCGCGGACGGCGAGAAGCTCTGGGTCGCCGACTCCGAGACCTCGGCGCTCCGCTGGGTTTCACGTGAAACCAAGACGGTCGAGACGGCCGTCGGCACCGGCCTGTTCGACTTCGGCCACCGCGACGGCGCCGCCGACCAGGCCCTGTTCCAGCACCCGCTGGGCGTCACCGTCCTGCCGGACGGCTCGGTGGCCGTCGCCGACACCTACAACCACGCGCTGCGCCGCTTCGACCCGGCGACCGGCGAGGTGAGCACGCTGGCCACCGACCTGCGCGAGCCGTCCGGGGCCGTCCTGGTGGACGAGGACATCGTCGTGGTCGAGTCGGCCCGGCACCGGCTGACCAGGCTGCGGCTGCCCGAGGAGGCGGTGCGGGTCGAGTCGGTCGCGCACCGCACCCAGCGCGCGGCCACCGAGGTCGCGCCGGGCCCGTTCCGGCTGGACGTGGTCTTCTCCGCGCCGAGCGGCCAGAAGCTGGACGAGCGCTACGGTCCGTCCACCCGGCTGCTGGTCAGCTCCACGCCGCCGGAGCTGCTGGTCTCGGGCGCGGGCGCGGACTCCGACCTCTCGCGCGAGCTGGTCCTCTCCGGCGAGGTCGCCGAGGGCGTGCTGCACGTGTCGGCGATGGCCGCCTCCTGCGACGACGACCCGGAGATCGAGTACCCGGCCTGCCACGTGCACCAGCAGGACTGGGGCGTGCCGGTGAAGCTGGTCGCCGACGGCGCCCGCCGCCTGCCGCTGGTGCTCGCGGGCATGGAGTAGCCCGCAGGACGTGCGGAAG
>NZ_JBHVPD010000004.1:145711-206093 GCF_042887525.1 Kitasatospora sp. NPDC057936 | reverse complement strand
AGAGAATCCCGTTGATCACCCGTCGATGACTGGCCCACCGGCCGCCCTGCCGCCCGTTCGCCGGCAGGTGCGGCTTCAGCCGGTCCCACTCGTCCTTGCTCAGATCTCCCCGCCCCATGACCAGTACAACGAGCCGATCATGCGACGGTCACAAGATCCGCCGTACAGAACCTAGCGCCGCCACAGTCCGGTATCCGTCGCTCATCTCCTTGAGCGGGAACTGCTTCGTGCCCTCCCTCTCCTCTACCCACAGGCCATCCGCAGTTACCCGCTTCACCTGATAGTTGTCGGGCAGCAGACCGTCCTGCAACAGAGCCAGCACGGTCTGCAGCAGGTCGGCTGCTGGGCCGCCCTTATCCTCTTCGTACGCCCGAAGGCGCAGGTCGACCAACCAGGCGACTCCCTCGGCCAGCGACGCGTCCTCGTGGAAGAGGGTGGCCAGTCGGCCGCTGGGCCCCTGGTTGACCATGAGGCGCTGGGCCTCGCTCGACCCGCCGGTCAGCCGCCTGAACGGGCCGTAGCCGGCACAGAACCAACCGGCGGGGTTCTCCACCCAGGGCCCTCGGGGACCGCTCTTGCCCTTACCGAGCGGTTCCACCAGTGGCCGTTGGCTATGCTCCGACTCAGGGGCCCGGGACCATCGGAGCCCGAAGCTGGTCTCCCCTTCAGGTGTGTTCCCCGGTCCCGAGAACCCGTCAAGGGAGGCGTCGACGGCGACGTGGACGTTCACCTCGCCCGTCCTGGTACCAGAGCTGATCCAGCCGGTGAAGTCCGTCACCAGCGCCCGTGAGACTGTCGGGCCGGCCAAGGCCAGAGCCAGGGCTTGCAGCACCGTTGACTTGCCCGAGCTGTTGCGGCCCGCAAGGACGGTCCAGCCGCTGCGTCCGGGCAAGGCCAGGTCCACTGCGCGCTTGCCGCTGAAGCCCTTGATGTTCTTGAGCTGGACCCTCGTGACGTACACCCGTGCTCCGTCCTCGTCGCCGACCGCCGCACTGCTGCCGGTGCGAGCCCGGCCATACGGGCAGTGCCGGTCTAGGTTCTCACGAGCCCGGTTTCCGATGCTGCCCCGGTCTCCGGCCTGCCACGCCCGTTCGGGAGAGTCCGTGGGTGTTGGCGCAACAGCCCGTCGAGCCCCCGACGCGACAATGGCGGCGAGCAGAGGAAGCGCCGCCCCTTCACCCCTCCAAGAAGGTCTGCCGGAGGCGTGCGGTCACCAAGAAAGCGCGACTCACCTGCTACGTTGCCCAGTTGAGGTCAAGGCGATGCATTACGGACGCTGAAGGCGCGGGGTGGGGCAGTAAACCGTGCCGCCTTCGAGTGCAACAGTTAGCCCGGGGGCGATCTCGGTGAGTGCAGGAGCCCGGATTGAGCCTCTCACCTGCTCTTTTGTCTGACTATCGCAGGACTTGCCGATGAGGCGGATCATCGCGACGTAGATCACGGCTTCGGAGCGAGCAGGCAGTGCTTCGTAGTCCGGGGCGAGGCGGCGGCGGTTCATGGGCCAGCCGAGAGTGCGTTCGACAACCCATCTGCGGGGCTGGACGACGAATCCCCGCGTCGTGGGGTCGTGGCGGACGATCTCGACGTCGATGCGTGTATGGCGCCGTGTTCGATGACGGCGTACTTGTAGTCCATGTCGGCCCATGCCTTGCGGACGATGGGATGATCGACCGAGACCCGGGTCAGCAGGTGCTGCCCGCCGTCCTGGACGCTCGCGGCGGCGACCAGGACGGCGGGCAGCAGACCAATCGCGTCGGTAGCGGTGTACCGCTTTCCTGCCGATGGTCTTCTTGCCGAGGTCGGTGCCCTGGCCGGCCGCGGGGACGTTGGTGGGCGTCTTGACGCCCTGTGAGTCGATGATGCAGGCCGTCGGCTCGGTCTCCTGGCCCTCCGACTCGAGGACCAGGCGTCGCAGCTGGCCAGTGGTCTTCGACTCGGTCAACCGGAGTGCGCGGTCCCACCCAGCGGATACTTTTCGAGAATGACGGATGCAACAACCGCTTTGAGATGCTCCAGGTCCACTACCGTTTGAGTGGATACGGGGGCGCGCCAAACATCCTCCCACGACAGCGAGCCATCTTTCAGGGCTTGCTTCACGGCCTTGCGGTTCTCTCTGATCCAGGCACTTCGACCTTGAACCGCAGAGTGAAAGTCATCCAGGATGTCAGGGCAGTAAATCTTCATCATGCTCCGAAGAGTCCGCCTTGCAGCCTTTCTCCGCCTTCCTCTACTCCACTTCTGTAGCATTGGCGCTCGCGGATTCATGAGCTGCGTCAAGTCTTTTTCCACTTGCTCGACAAATCCCGCGCCCGGGTAGCGAAAGAAGCTGAAAGAAATATTCGACATCCGATAGATTATTTTGATGTCCTCTGGACTCATCCCGCGGCCGTTGAGATATAGATTCATGGTTGCCTCGGAGGCCGTGAGCCACTCGTCCAAGATTTCATGGAGCTCCATCATCGCAGCATGAAAGTTAGGCCATTCCTGTGAGCTTCCCGCTTTTTCTGTCACGCCCCTAAGGACGGCCGCTCCGGCACGCACAACCGCCGCCCCCTCCGGTACAGCCATTCTAACCTCACCTACCGTAGAGTTCTCCTGAGTGGCTCTTACTGAACTGTCAGGTTAGCCCAGACGTCGAACGGTGGCGCCTCTTTTCGAGAGGTCGTTCGTTGTGCTGGTCGGTCCCGAGATTGCCGACTAGGCCCTGGTTCATATGTCACGCCGCGTCGGACTTGGATTCACTGGTCAACTGATGGGGTCATGAACTGATCATCGCAAGGTGGATTATGTCCTCGGGTCATGAGCGGTGGCGTCCCGGCTGCCTATACATCGCGCGATGTAGTCAGAAAAGGCCATCCTGCCCCCGGGGGCGAGTTGTGCGCGTTGAGTGAACGGTGATGCCGGCTTCGCGAGCCCATGCCCGAAGGTGTTTTCCCACGCCAGTAGCGGTGCCGATAGCCCAATCAGCGCCAGCTGCCGCCTGTATTGCTTGGCCGATTTCCTCAGCGCGCGCAGCTGGATCCTTTTCAATTACGGTCAGACCGGCTGCGACACTCGGCACGGAACGCATCAGGTTCTGAAGTACAGCAGGCTCGACGCGGCCATTCACCACGAGGCCGTCATGGACGCGATAGGAATTCGGTGCGCTTTCAGTCAGCGCACCGATAGCTAGCAGCTGGTTGACGGCGCGCCGGTCTCCCTCGGATACCGCCGTTTGACCAGCGGAAATATGAAGCAGAAGGCGCAGCGAGGGGCCGGGGGCGTCATGGGGAAAACCACCCCGGGCGCGGCGGCGGTATCCGCCGTTCAGTAGGTCGGGCGTTCCCCGCGTGCCCTCAGGCGCGACCATCCATGCTGAGCCTTTCTGTACGGCAAGGCCAGCGTACTCGAACCACTGCAGATAGACCCGCGCATAGCCGATCCAGGTTGATTCGCGAACGTCAACAGCAGGGAATGCTGCGGGAAGCTCTCGCGCGAAGGCGCTAATGGTGACGCTTCCGCCTCGCTCGGCGAGGGCAGTGAAGGCGCTGAGAGCACGGTGGCGACGAAGGGCGGTGACGACGCGGCGCCTAAGTTCGGATTCCTGGTCTTCAGCCTGCCAGATATCTGGGAGTATGCGAACCCGGTTGGGCTCGTAGGCGGCTGCGCCGAGCAATCGCAGCTCGCGGCTGAGATTGAAAACGACTGTCTCGCTAGTTCTCATTTGGTGAGCAAGGTTACGAACGTGGCTGTCGCCATCGTTATCGGCGACATGGTTCAGCAGTCGGGCGACGGAAACAGGCCCCATGCGCAGGATGTAAGAGTCCTGAACTGGAATGCTGCCCGTGTTGAGATAGTCTCGAAAGATATCCCAATATGTATCCAGGCGTTCACCAACTTGGACAATGAGACGTCGGTTTACTAGTGATTCAACGATCTGCGGGGTGACGCGTTCGGTTACTTCACTGACGGCAATCGGTGCATAGCGGGCAATGTGACGCACCGCTTCGAACTCGACGGGCGACAGTTCGGCCAGGTCGGCGTCAAAAAGATTCTGAACATTGAGAGCCTCGTTAGCCAGGTCTTCCTGTGTCGCGCCGGCGTGGACCTCGCGCAGTAGGTGCCCGGCGAGCTTTTTGAACAGCCAGGGCAATCCCTGGCTGTATTCACGCAGTCGATTACGAAGATCGCGAGCGAGGGGTGCGTCGATCTCCTTTTCCAGGCGGCGCAGCAGCACATCAACTTCGCTGGGGCCCAGGGGGCCGAGGCTAAGCTGGGTGGAATTGTCACGGATCTGGTCGCGGAGCTGGAAGGGATAGTTCTCTGTCCATGCGACGACATCGGTCTTCCATGCAAAGCCAACCAGCACGTGATCAGAGAGATCGCGGATAGCGAGTGCAAGATCACGAAATTCCCGGGTGATATCCGCGTCGCGGAAGACGTTCTCGAATTGATCGAAGAAGATCACGAGCGGACCAGCGTGCCACGTGGCGGCTCGAAGGGTCTGAAGGGCACTAGGGAGGCTGGCCCAGCTCGCGTTAGGAGGAAGAGTCAGGACCTTGGCATCCTGCGCTCTCTGAGCGGCGAGGCTCAGAGCGTCGGTGACGAACCGTCGATCCGTGGCGGTGCGGGTGTCGGTGACCAGGGCAAAGCCCCTGCGTTCTTTGGCCAGGGCCTCCAGCTTCAGGGCAGCTGAACTCTTGCCCCATCCAGACTGGGCGTTGAGCACCAAGACTCCGGCGTTGTTGTCGAGGGCCCGGCAAAGGTCATCGACAAGCCGCTTGCGTCCGACGAAAAACCTTGGCGCGGCGGGGAGCTGGTATTCGAAGTCTGACCTGCTTCCAGTGACCGACACAATCACCGGAGCAGGCTCGGGCGAAGTCGGTTCCTGAACCGGGCCGGCCGGAGTTACCCGCGAATCGACCACTCGGCAACCCTGGGCATACTCGGCGGCGGCAACGGCGGCAAGGACCGAGGTAGGGACCGGACCGCGGGCAGCCCACACCAATACCCGCACAGGTTTACGGGAGACGGCATCTAGTTCGAGGCAGGCTGAATACACACCGTCTTCGGTGATCACAACTGCCAGGTCGCTGGTCAGTGATCCGCCTGTCGGGCACTCAACGATCCAACCGCGCTCCTTCAGTCTGTCGGTGATGTGGCGGGCGGTTAGCAAGTGGAAGCCTGGGTCATTGGCAGTAATCTGCTCGGCGTACTCGTGTCCGTCAGCCGTGAGGCGGGGAATAGCGACAAAGAAGCCCTGCACGCCGTCATCAGAACTGCTCTTACGTCTGGTGATCAGCTTGCTGTGAAAGACAGCCACCATGTAGGCCGGAACGTGGCTGGTGTAGGCCTTGCACTCAGCCAGTGCAGTCTGGCGGGTAATTTCATGGGAGGCTACAACGTCCAGCTCAATGCCATTAGCGGTGGTGTTGAGCCGCTCGGTGGTGGGTTTGCCGTAGCCGTAGGCATGAAGCAACCGGGCGACAAAGCTCTCGAACAGCCGCCCCCGGGCAGTGCCGACCGCAGCCGGCGTCGTACCAGAGGCAAGAATCAGGATGACCGGATCGGTGACGGTTATCGGGCTGCTCGGTGTCATCTGCTCATCACCTGGTCGCGCCACCGCTGCTCCTCGTCCCACTCAGACTTGTGCCGCCCGTCACACTGAAAGACAGCGTAGTACTAGATGGCACAGGCACGTCATGGTGAAGCAGCAGTAGCACCAGGCGGGATGAAAGCGGTGGTCGTCAGCTTGGCAACCGAGTAGAGGCCGGGCCTCGTCGCTCGGTGTAGCTGGAGCGACGAGGCCCGATGTGCAGCCTCTACTGACGACCCGTCAGTCCGGAATGGCTCCCGGTGCACAGTGGGTGCACATGAGGACGAGGGCAGACGAGAACCGCCGAGAGCTCACGAGAGGCGTTTTCGCAGGTCGGATGCCGTGTAGTGGCGGTTCGCCGAGTGGACCCAACAACCTCGGTTTAGAGGTCGTAGTACAGCTCGAAGTCGTGCGGGTTCGGGCAGGAACCGTCCGGGCCCGGGTCGCCGCCCCCTCCCGCGTCGCGGCGCAGGAGAGAACCCTCACTTGGTGACACCGCCCCCTCCCGAGTGCGACCGCCAGGGACGTGCGCACTGGCCTGCTACGTTGCCCTATTGGGGCCCATGAGGTGCATCACGAGCGCCGGAGGCGCGGGGTGGGGCAGTAGACGGTGCCGCCTTCGAGTGCAACAGTTAGCCCGGGGGCGATCTCGGTGAAGCCCGCGTCGCGGACCACCGGGAGGCCGCTCGCCACCAGCTCCGCCCACGCTTCCGGCGTCGGCGTCCGCACGGCGAGCGCGAAATCGGACTCGGCCCATTCCTTGCGCTGCGCCTCGTCCAGCCGCCACCAGGCGAGCTGGGCCGCGTGCCCGGTCTGGGCCATCGTCTTGCCCGCGCTCATCTCCACGTCCGGGTTGAGCCACAGCACCGGCAGGCCCGCCTGGGGGGCACCGATCTCCTCGGTCTCCTCCAGGTCCGTCCCCGAGACCTGCAGCTTCGCGAGCTCCTTCGGCCACCCGTCCAGCGGGACCGGCGGGAACACCCGCACCTCCGCCTCCCGCCCCCGCACGGTGATCCCGGGCAGTTCGCCGGCCCGGCGCCACTCCCCGCCCCGGGCCCGCCGGACCACCTTGCGGATCCGCGCGTCCTCCCACGCGGCGACCCGCTCGGTCCACTCGCCGTCCGCCTCGGTGACCCGCGGGTCGGCGAGCAGCGTGAGCACGGCGCGGGCCGAGGTCTCCAGCGCGTCCGTCCGCCCGGGCGGCGTGGCCCGCTCCATCCGCACCACCAGCGGCAGCACGTACTGCGGCCGGCCGTCGCGGTCGTCCGAGGTGGGCACGGGAACGGGGGCATCGAACGGAGAAGTCACCCGTCCAGCATGCCAGCCCCCCGGGTCACCCGATCACGGCAGGTCCCGCCCGGCCCCAGCCCTCTGCCGCACCCGTCGGTCACACCCGCCGGCCACACCCCGCCGGCCACACCCGCCGGCGGCTACCGCAGCCGCTGCCGCAGCTCGTCCACCGCCGCACGGATGCCCGCGCTGTAGGCGTCCTCCGGCAGGGCGTCCAGGCTGCGGACGGCACGCTCCAGTTGCTCGCGCGCGAGGTCGGCCTCGCCCAGCTTGAGGTGGTCGGAGGCCAGGTTGAGGTGCAGCGACGGGTAGAACGCCCGCACCTGGAGCGCGGACTCGTACGTCTGGGCCCGCTCGGCGGTCAGCGAGTCGGCGGCGGCCAGCGCCCGGCGGTCCCACTCCAGTTCGGCCCGCGGGTCGTCCTGGAGGTCCGCCAGGTAGTGGGCGAGCACGCAGCGGTGGAAGACGTCGCCGCGCTCGCCGAGCGCCTCCCACAGCGCCTCGAAGCTGGCCCGCGCCTCGGCCGTACGGCCGCGCTGCGCCGCCTGCACGCCGTCCAGTCCGAGCGCGATCCGGGAGAGGAACTGGTCGTCCCCGGCCGCCGGGAGCCCGTCCGGGCCTGCGGGCACGTCGCGCATATCAGATACATCGGACATGTCCGCAGCCTAGCCGCCGCCCCCGGAACGCGCCGGACGGCGGGTCAGCGCCGGTAGCCGCGCTGGCCGTCCCGCTCCTCCGCGTCCTCGTAGGCCAGGAACCAGCCCTCCGGGTGCGTCGCTGCCAGCAGCAGCTCGGTGCGCTGCTCGGTGGCGAGCTCCGGGTCGCCGTCGTCCGGCCCGTAGACGCCGAACAGCTCGTCGTGGCAGCCGTCCCAGTCGTAGTCGTACAGGTCGGCGGGCAGGTCGCCCATCATGTCGGCCACCGACTCGGGCTGCGCGCCGAGCAGCGCGCGGGCGTCGAGGAGGGCCATCCGCAGCGCGATCTCCTCGGCCAGGCAGCGCGGCAGCGGCCACTCGCCGAGCGCGAGGTCGTCGGCCAGGTCGTCGAACGCCCGGGCCATCCCGCGGCGCCAGCCCCGGTGGAGGCGCCAGGTGCGCTGGGGCAGCCGGGCGAAGACCGTCCAGTCGGCGTCCTCGCCGTCGGCGACCGGGTCGTCCCCGTGCTCGTCGAGGTCGTCGTACGCGGCGTCGGCCAGCCCGAGCAGCTGGGCGTGCAGGAGGCACGCGGTGCGCGGGGTGAGCGTCCAGTCCCCGCCCGCGCCGCCGCCGTCCTCGTCGTCGCCCTCCAGCGGGAACAGCTCGGCGAAATCCGGCGCGAAGTCCTCGGTGACGCTGATCTCCAGCGTCCCGCCGATCGCCTCGACGCCCGGGATCGCGGCCACCAGCCGGTCCGGGTGCAGCAGCGCGCCGAGTGCCGCGTTGGCGTCCTCGGCCACCTCGCGCAGCAGGTCGCGGCGCTGGCCCGCCGGATCGATGCCGTCGAAGTCCAGTTCCTCCACGGCCGCGATCGCCGCGGCGCGCAGCGCCGGCCAGTTGGTGATCCGCAGGCCCAGCACCACCGTCGCCTCGATCTCCTGCGCACCGGAGTCCTCCGCCGCGCCCGGCCCCTGTGGATGATCGCTTCGCTCGCCCATGGGGCTACGGTACGGCTTTTCGGCCGCCCGATCACCGGTCTGAACCAGCTTCCGGACACCTTGTCCGCCACGCCCCGGCCACGCCTCTGTCACTCGGACGCGCGACGGCGGCAGGATGGGCCCCATGGCTGACATCAACGAGTACGGCGGCGGGCAGGGCCCGAACGCCGACGTCCTGGTCGTGACCACCAACGACATCCCCGGCTTCCGCGTCGACCACGTGATCGGCGAGGTGTTCGGGCTGACCGTGCGCAGCCGGCACATCGGCAGCCAGATCGGTGCCGGGCTGAAGTCGCTGATCGGCGGCGAGCTGAAGGGTCTGACGAAGACCCTGGTGGAGAGCCGCAACGAGGCGATGGAGCGGCTGGTCGAGCAGACCAAGGCGCGCGGGGGCAACGCGGTCCTGATGATGCGCTTCGACGTGACAGAGGCGGCGGACGTCGGCACCGAGGTCTGCGCGTACGGCACGGCGGCCGTGATCTCCCCGACGACCTGAGGCGGCCGGTCCGGCTGGTCCGGGCCCCCAGGGGGCTCCGGGGGGCTCCGGGGCTCCCCGGAGCCGCCCGGGGCTGCCGGGCACTGCGGGGAACACCCGCCCCACCCCCCGATGTTTCATCGGCGTGACTGTTTACGGTGCAACCGACGACGCGGGGCAGCGGCGGGTGGACGTCCTGGTGGCGGGTGCCGGGCAGGCGGGCCTGTCCGCCGCCTACCACCTGCGCCGCCGCGGCTTCGCCCCCTACCGGGCGGACGCCGACGGCGGCTTCGTCGTGCTCGACGCGGGGAGCGGTCCGGGCGGCGCGTGGGCGCACCGCTCGCCCTCCCTGCGGATGGCCACCGTGCACGGTTTCCACGACCTGCCCGACGCCGAACTGCCCGCGCCCGACCCGGCCTCCGCCGCCCGCGAGGTCGTGCCGGGGTACTTCGCGGCGTACGAGGCGCGGCACGCGCTCCCCGTCGTGCGCCCCGTGACCGTCCACGCGGTGCGCGCCGAGTCGGACCGGCCGGACTCGCGGCTGCTGGTCGAGACCGACCACGGCACCTGGTCCACCCGGGCATTGATCAACGCCACCGGCACCTGGACCCGCCCGTTCCTGCCGCACTACCCGGGCCACTTCGCCGGGCGGCAGCTGCACTACGTCGAGTACCGCGGGCCGGCGGAGTTCGCCGGGAAGCGCGTGCTGGTGGTGGGCGGCGGGGCGTCCGCGATCCAGGTGCTGTCGGAGGTCGCGGCGGTCGGCGAGACGGTGTGGGTCACGCGGACCCCGCCGGTCTTCCACGAGGGGCCGTTCACTCCCGAGTACGGGCGGGCAGTGGTCGCGAAGGTCGAGGAGCGGGTCCGCCTGGGACTGCCCGTGCGCAGCGTGGTGAGCGTGACCGGGCTCGGCCCGTCCGTCGCGTACCGGCGTGCCGAGGAGCTGGGCGCGCTGCACCGCCGGCCGATGTTCGACCGGCTCACCGAGCACGGAGTCGCCTGGGGGGACGAGGAGTCGGCGGTGGACGCGATCGTGTGGGCGACCGGCTTCCGCCCCGAGGTCGGACACCTCGCCCCGCTCGGGCTGCGCTCCCCCGGCGGCGGCATCGCCCTCACCGGGACCCGGGCCACCGCCGATCCGCGCGTCCACCTCGTCGGCTACGGGCCGTCGGCGAGCACGGTCGGCGCCAACCGGGCCGGGCGCGCCGCCGTCAACGACCTGGTCCGCCTGCTCGGCGACCCGGCGGGGGATCTGGCGGGTGAGCCGACGAGGCGTCCCGACCCGGTCGGGGTCTGACGTGGTCGGGGTCCGACACGGTCCGGGCGCGGTCCGGGCGCGGTCCGGGTCCAGCTGACGGCGGTCCGGCGGCAGGTCCCGGGTCAGCTCAGCGGTCGTAGTCGACCGTCACCCGGTCCGTCAGCGGGCGGGCCTGGCAGGTGAGGACGTAGCCCGCGGCCAGTTCCTTCTCCTCCAGCGCGAAGTTGCGGCGCATCTCCACCTCGCCGTCGGTGACGAGCGCGCGGCAGGTGCCGCAGACGCCGCCCTTGCAGGCGAACGGCAGGTCGGGGCGGGAGCGCTGGGCCCCGTCGAGGATCGAGCGGTCGCGCGGGAGGGAGAGCGTGCTGCCGCGCCCGTCGAGGACGACGGTGACCTCGCTGTGCACGCCGTCCGCCCCGGCGTCCGCCGCGTCGGGGTCGTCGGCCCGCTCCGTGACCGGCTCGTCCTCGGCGTGGAACAGCTCCTGGTGGACGCGCTCGCCCGGCACGCCCAGTTCGGCGAGCAGGTCCTTCGCCCCGGCGACCATGCCGAACGGGCCGCACAGCCACCAGTGCCCGACCCGCCCGACGTCCACGAGGGCGCCGAGCAGCGCGCGCACCCGCTCGGGGTCCAGACGGCCGCTGAGCAGTTCGGCGTCCCTGGTCTCCCGGGACAGCACGTGGACCAGCTGGAAGCGGCCGAGGTAGCGGTCCTTCAGGTCGGCCAGCTCGTCGGCGAACATGACGGTGTCGCTGCGCCGGTTGCCGTAGAGGAGGGTGACGGTGGAGGCGCGGTCGGCGGCCAGGACGGACGCGGCGATCGACAGCATCGGGGTGATGCCGGAGCCGGCCGCGAGCAGCACGTGGTCGGCGGGGACGCCGAGTTCGGGGCTGAACAGGCCGGTGGGCGTGAGCACCTCCAGCTCGTCGCCGACCCGGGCCTCGCGCACCAGCCGACGGGAGAACAGACCGCCCGGCACCTCGCGGACGGCGATCCGCAGCGGGCCGCCGGCGGGGGCGCAGATCGAGTACGAGCGGCGCTCGTCGCAGCCGTTCACCTCCTGGCGCAGCGTCAGCGTCTGCCCGGGCCGGAACGCGTACGCGGCGGCGAGCGCGTCCGGCACGGCGAAGGTCACCGCGACGGCGTCCTCGCAGAGCCGTTCGATCCCGGAGATCCGCAGGTGGTGGAAGACGGGGCGGCGGGCGGCCGCGGGAGCCGCGACGCTGATCCCGGCGCTGGTCTCGGCGCTGGTCTCGGCACTGGTCTCCGTGCCGGTCTCGGCACTGGTCTCCGTGCTGGCGGCGGGCATTCAGATCTCCTTGACGCGTTCGAACGGCTCGCGGCAGGCGCGGCAGCGCCAGAGGGCCTTGCAGGCGGTGGAACCGAACCGGGACAGCTCCTCCGTGTCGGCGCTGCCGCACTGCGGGCACGGCACGGGGGCGGCGGAGGCGGCCGTCCGGGTGGGGCCCAGGGTGAGCGCGACCGGCGCCGCACCAGCGGCCCCCGCGCCCGGGCGCGGCGGGGCGATGCCCGCCTCGGCGAGCTTGCGGCGGCCCTCGGCGGTGATCATGTCGGTGGACCACGGCGGGTCCAGCCGCAGCCGCACCCGGACGTCCCGGTAGCCGGCCGCGCGCAGGCGGCGGTCGACGTCGGCGGCCATCTCCGCGACGGCCGGGCAGCCCGAGTACGTCGGGGTCAGCCAGGCGGTCACCGCGCCCGTGGCGCCGTCCGCCTCGACGTCGGCCAGCACCCCCAGGTCGGCCAGGGTGAGCATGGGCAGCTCCGGGTCCGGGACGGCCGCGGCGATCGCGCGGGCCAGGTCCCGCACGGTGGGCTCCACCGACACGCCCGCGCCCGTCACCACGTCGCCCCCGGGTGGGCGCGGGCCACCACCTGCAGTTCCGCGAGCAGCGGTCCCAGTACCTCCGTGTGCACGCCGTCCCGGCCCGCGCGGCCCAGGACGGTGGCCAGCGGCAGCACGTCCGGCACCGTCAGCCCCGCCTCGGCGAGGACCGCGGCGAGCGAGCGCAGCACCGGTTCGCGCAGCACCGCCGGGTCGACGCCCACGCGCAGCTCCACCGGGTGCGCCGTGAACAGCTCCTCCAGCAGCGGCCACACCGCGTCCAGCCCGGCCTGCATGCGCGCCGACGAGTACGGCGTGCCGTCGCCGAGCCGCAGCGTCCAGGCGGTCGCGTACTCGCGGTGGTACGCCAGCTCCTTGACGCCGCGGGCGGCGACGGCCGCGAGCACCGGGTCCGGGTGGGCGCTCAACACCTCGTACAGCGCGCCGCGGGCGGTCGCGAACACGAGCAGGCGGGCGACCGAGTGCGCGAAGTCGCCGTTCGGCGTCTCGACGAGGCGGACGTTGCGGAACTCGTGCTCCTCGCGCCAGTACGCGAAGTCGTCCTCGGTGCGCCCGGTGCCGTCCGCCTGGCCGGCCCTGGTGAGCAGCAGGCGGGCCTGGCCGAGCAGGTCGAGGCCGAGGTTGGCGAGCGCGACCTCCTCCTCCAGCTCGGGCGCGCGGGTGCACCACTCGATCAGCCGCTGGGCGAGGATCAGGGCGTCGTCGCCGAGCATCAGGCAGTAGGCGGCGAGGTCGGCGCCGTCCACGCCCTCGGGCAGGGCGCTGTCCACGCCGAGCAGCGGGTCGGCGAAGCCCGTCCCGTACGCCCAGCGGCCCTCGCCCTCGGGGCCGGGGGCGGCCTCGGAGAGGCTGAGGTAGACGTGGTCGTCGTCCGGTGCGGCGGCGGTGCCGGCGGGTGCGGTGTGGTCGTGCACGGTGGTTCCCCCGTCAGATGTGCGGGACATCCTCGGGGATGTCGTAGAAGGTCGGGTGGCGGTAGACCTTGTCGCCGCTGGGCTCGAAGAACGGGTCCCGCTCGTCCGGGGTGGAGGCCGTGATCGCGTCCGAGCGGACCACCCACAGGCTCACGCCCTCGTTGCGGCGGGTGTAGAGGTCGCGGGCGGCGAGCAGGGCCATCCGGTCGTCGGAGGCGTGCAGCGAACCGACGTGGACGTGGTTCAGGCCGCGCCGGGGGCGCACGAACACCTCGTACAGCGGCCAGCCGGCCTTGGCGGCGCCGTCGACGTTGGACTCGGTCACTTTCCGTTCTCCTGTTCGGTGCTGCTGGGCTGCTCGGCGGTCCCGTGCTCGGCGGTCCGGTACTCGGCGCCCCGGTGCTCGGTGCCCCGGTGCTCGGCGACGCGCTTCTCCGCGTAGGCGACGGCCGCCTCGCGGACCCAGGCGCCGTCCTCGTGGGCGGCCCGGCGGCGCTCGACGCGCTGGGCGTTGCACGGGCCCTGGCCCTTGATGACGCGGGTCAGCTCGGCCCAGTCGGGCTCGCCGAAGTCCCAGCCGCCGCGCTCCTCGTTCCGGCGCAGCTCGGGGTCGGGGAGGGTCACGCCGAGGTGCTCGGCCTGCGGGACGGTCATGTCCACGAAGCGCTGGCGCAGCTCGTCGTTGGTGTGGCGCTTGATCCGCCACGCCATCGACCGGGCCGTGTTCGGGGAGTCGGCGTCCGAGGGGCCGAACATCATCAGCGACGGCCACCACCAGCGGTCGACCGCGTCCTGGACCATCCGGCGCTGGGCCTCGGTGCCGCGCATGAGGGTCATGAGCAGCTCGTAGCCCTGGCGCTGGTGGAAGGACTCCTCCTTGCAGACCCGGACCATCGCGCGGGCGTACGGGCCGTAGCTGCAGCGGCACAGCGGCACCTGGTTGCAGATCGCGGCGCCGTCGACCAGCCAGCCGATCACGCCGACGTCGGCGAAGGTGAGGGTCGGGTAGTTGAAGATCGAGGAGTACTTCTGGCGGCCGGAGATCAGCTTCTCGGTCAGCTCGGCGCGGTCGACGCCGAGCGTCTCGGCGGCGGCGTAGAGGTAGAGGCCGTGGCCGGCCTCGTCCTGGGCCTTCGCGAGGAGGATCGCCTTGCGGCGCAGCGACGGGGCGCGGGTGAGCCAGTTGCCCTCGGGCTGCATGCCGATGATCTCGGAGTGCGCGTGCTGGGCGATCTGGCGGATCAGGGTCGCCCGGTAGGCGTCGGGCATCCAGTCCCGGGGCTCGATCCGCTGTTCGGCGGCGATCACCGCCTCGAACCGCTCCTCCTGCGTCTGTGCGGGGACCGGCTCGGCCACCTCTGCTGTCACCACGGTCCCCTCTCACGTGCCTTCGCCGCGCATCAACCGACTGACCGTTCGGTCGGTACCATTCTGCGCGGCGAGGCAGGGCCCTGGCAAGGGATGAGGGTGGCGGGGATGGCGCGGGTGACGGGGGATGCGGGGACGCAGGGGCGCCGGGAGGTGCGGGGGTGCGGTGCGGGTGGACAGACAGATGACAGCGAACAGATTTCAAAATCTGTTCGCTGTCATCTGTTATCTGTTCGCTGCCATCTGTTCGTCGTCAGTCGTCGGCCGCTCGCCCGTCAGCCCTCCGCGCGATCCCGCAGTCTCGGCAGCGGCACCGCGAGGAGCGCGGCGAGCAGGGCGATCCGGGGCGCGAGCTGATCGATCCGGATGTACTCGTGCCGGGCGTGCGCCCCGGCGCCGACCGCGCCGAAGCCGTCCAGCGTCGGCAGTCCTCGCGAGCCGGGCAGGTTGGTGTCCCCCGCGCCGCCCGCCGGACCGCCGTCGAGCTGCTGCCCCAGCACCGCCGCGAGCGAACGGACGTGCCTCAGCAGCGGATTGCCCGAGCGCTCCGGCCACGCCGGACGGCTCGACAGCACCTCGGTGCGCACCCGCGCCCCCGGTCGCAGGGCGGTCAGCCGGGCCAGGTTGTCGAGCGTCCGGCGCTGCGCCTCGGCGGTGGAGAACCGCAGACCGAGCTCGGCCTCGGCCCGCCCCGCGACGACGTTCGCACGCGAACCGCCGCTGATCCGACCGGCGTTGAGCTCCGTTCCGGGCTGACCGGCCAGGCCGCGGACCACGACGAGCTGGTCGACGAGCTCGTCGACGGCCGACACCCCGTCGCGGGAGTCGTTGCCCGCGTGGGCCTCCCGGCCGGTGACGGTGAGCCGCACCCGGCTGCTGCCGCGCCGGGCGGTCTTGAGCCGGCCGTCCGGATGCGGCGGTTCGAGGCCCAGGACGGCTGCGGCGCCCCGCAGTTGGCGCTCCACGAGGCGCCGCCCGTCCGGGCTGCCGATCTCTTCGTCGGACACCACGACCACCCGAACGCTGCGGTGCGGCCGCTGCCCGAGGTCGGCGAGGAGCGCGAACGCGCCTTCCAGGACGGCGAGGCCGCCCTTCATGTCGACGACGCCGGGACCGGTGAGCGTGCCGTCCTGTTCGGCGACGGGCCAGTCGGCGAGGGTGCCGACGGGCCAGACGGTGTCGTGGTGGCCGACGATGAGCAGGTGGGGCAGGGTCTCGTCCTGCCCCGCCCACTCCAGGACGAGGTGGTCGCCGGCCGGACCGGGTTCGCGACGGGCGGTGGCTCCGGTGGCACGGAAGCCGGCGGCCAACTCCTCGGCGAGGGCGTCGAGTCGGGGAGCGTCACCACTCGGGGACTCGATCCGCGCCAGGTCGGCGCAGCGGCGTCGGACGCCGCCAGCGAGGGTCCGGGCGCGGGTGCTGAGGGCCTGCGGGAGCCCGGGGAGGGCAGCGGTGGAGGCGGGTTGGGCGACGGCGCCGGGCCGGGCCTCGACGACATGGGCGTCGGCAGCACGGGTCTCGGCGCGGGCCGCAGCGCGGGCCTCGGACCGGGCCTCGGACCGGGTTTCGGACCGGGCCTCGCCCTCGGTGGCGCCAGGCACGGTCGCCCTCCCGGTGGCGGTCACAGTGGCGTTCACGGAGGAGGCGGCCTTGGGCACCGGCGCGGAGGCTGCGGTGGACGTCGTCCTGGGCGTGGACTTCGGCGCGGTCGTGGCGGGCGCCGTCGCGGCGGGTGCGGCCTCGGCGGGCGCAGTCGCGGCGGGCGCGGGTGCGGCGGGTCCGGGTGCGGCCGGTGCAGTCGTGGCGGCCGCGGTCGCACGCGGCGACCCGACGATCTGGGGACTCAACGCTCGCCTCCTCGGCCGCCGCCGGTATTCAGCGGCCGCACCGGCCGGCCGGTCCATCCGGCGTGCCGGACCCGGGCGGGCCGGGCCGGGCGGCCGGATTGGTGGGCGGTCCGTCCGGACGGCCCGTCCGGCCCAACTGCGGTGGAACGGCTGGTCGGCGTGCTTGGCATTGCGTCCTCCTCGCTCGATCCGGTGGCTCCGGTTCACCCGGTGCCCCGTGGACGGCGGCTTCGTAGCGGTGGGCGCGGTGAGCGCACCGCAGGGAAGCCGAGATGTGAGCCTAGAAGAACCGTTCGGCTTCCTGCGAGGTGGCCCTGCTCCCAGCGTGCCGGGCCGGACCCAGCCTCGGGCACCCGTCGGGGAACGGCGGCGGACGCTCGGCGTGCGGGCCCGGTTCGGCGCGCGGACGCGGTCGCCGGATCGCGTCCACCTCCACCATGGACCCGCCGCCGCGCTTCGGCAGCGCAAACCGCCAAGGCGCCGCATTTCCACGCCGGATGGGTGACACGGGCTCAGCGCGCGGTACGAATCCGGGGCGCGACCAGGGGCATCGGGGTCACCCGCCGGGCCGGGAGCCGGAGGCGGTGCCGGGACGCGCCGGGCTCAGGCGCCGTCCGCCACCAGCCCTGCGTCGCGTGCGATCAGCGCGGCCTGGACGCGGTTGCCGACGCCGAGGGCGGTGAGGATCCGGCTGACGTGTGCCTTGACGGTGCTCTCCCGCATCCCGAGGACACCCGCGATCTCGGCGTTGGAGAGTCCGTCGGCGAGTTCGCGCAGCACGTCGGTCTCGCGCGGGGTCAGCCCGGAGACCCTGTTGCGGGCCGCGACGGACCGGGGCGCGCCCGTGCGGTGGTAGCGGTCGATGAGGCGGCGGGCGGCGGACGGGTGGAGCATGCCCTGTCCGCCGGCGACGACGTGCACGGCCCGCGCGATCTCGGCCGGCGGGGTGTCCTTGAGCAGGAAGCCGTCGGCACCCGCGGCGAGCGCCCGGTAGACGTATTCGTCCAGGTCGAAGGTGGTGAGCGCGATGACGCGCGGGGCCTCGGGCAGCTCGCGCAGGCGGCGGGTGGCGGCGATGCCGTCGAGGCGGGGCATCCGGATGTCCATCAGCGCGACGTCGATCCGTCGGGCGGCCGCCAGTTCGACGGCCTGGAGGCCGTCGGCGGCCTCGGCGACGACGACGAGCCCCGGGTCCTGGGCGAGCAGGTCGACGAGGCCGAGCCGGACCAGTGCGTCGTCGTCGACCACCATTGTGCGGATCATGGGACGTCCTCGGGCAGCGGGGGCGGAGTGGGGGTCAGGAGGATGGGCGGGCCGGGCACTATGTCCGGATCCGGTCTGTCTGTCGACGGCCTGGCCGAAACCGGCCCAGCGGAATCCGGCCCTTCCGCGTCCGACTCGGCCGAAACCCGACCGTCCGGATCCGGTCGGCCTGGCCGCCGCCGCGGACCGTCCGCTCCAGCCGACACCGCCCCATGCGCGGCAGGGACCTCCGGGAGCGCCTGCGACGGGCGCTCCGCTGCCGGGAGGCGTGCCGAGAGGCGGTAGCCGCCACTGCCGTCCGGCCCGGCGTCGAGGTGTCCGCCGAGCGCGGCGACACGTTCGGCGAGCCCCACCAGGCCGTAACCTCCGCCACTCGCACAGCCGTTGGGCGTCGCCGATCCTGGACCATTACGAACCTCGACGGTGGTGGCCGGGGCTCCGTAGCCGACCCGGACGGTGACGGGTGCGGCGTGCGCGTGCTTGCGGGCGTTCGTCAGCGCCTCCTGGACCAGCCGGTGCACGGCCAGGCGGTGGGTGGTCGGGACGGTGTCGGGATCGCCGACGAGGGCGAGTTCGACCTCCTGTCCGGCCTCCACGGCCTCGCCGACCAGCTCGGTGAGATCGCACAGGGGAGGCGCCGCCACCCGCGCGGACTCCTCCGCCCGTGACCCCGGTTCACCGTCCTGCGGCCTCGGTTCACCGTCCAGCGGCCTCGGTTCGCGCGACTGCTGCCTGGGCGGCGAGTCGGCGCGCAGCGCCCCGAGGACGTCGCGCAGGTCGTCGAGGGAGTGGGCCGCGGTGGTGCGCAGGAGTTCGAGCCGGTGGGTGAGCCGGTCGGGGTCTTCGGCGACGGTACCGGCCCTGGCCTGGTCGCGCAGGACTCCGGCGTGCAGCACGAGGAGGCTCAGGCGGTGGGCGAGGACGTCGTGCATCTCCCGTGCGATGCGGGCCCGTTCGGCGGATCGGGCCTGCTCGGTGCGCAACTCCCGTTCGCGGCTCAGTGTTTCGACCTGTTCGCGTAGGGTGCGGATCAGGACGCGGCGACCGTGCAGCCAGAGGCCGACGGACAGTGTCGCGGCCTGGAGCAGGAGTTGGGATCCGGTGGTGCCGGCCCAGCCGACCAGTGTGTCGGCCCGGGTGGCGTTGAGCACGGCGATGGCGGTGCCGCCGACGACGGCGGGACCTACGCGGCCGAGATAGGCGAGGTGGTAGACGCTGAACAATCCGGGCAGGGCGCGGTTGAGCAGACCGCCGGTGAGGACCGGCAGCACGGCGGAGGCCACCGGACACCGGCGGGCGAGGAGCAGGGAAAGCGAGGCGAGGGTGGCTGCGACGGCCTCCGGCACACGCAACGGATCGTCCGTGCGGGACCAGTGGACGAGCGCTTCCTCGACGGCGAGCGCGAGGACGGCGAGCAGGAGCAGCGTGTCGACCCATGGGCGGCGGCCGGGTCCGTACCAGCCGAGCGGGCCCGTGCGCATCGGCCCACCCCCGCCCTCTCCCGACGATCCCTCCATCCGTCCGGCTCGATGCTACGGGCGGCCGACGCGGCGCGGCCCCCTCCTTGCGGTCACCGGGGCCCTCGACTTTCGTCAGGGGTCGGCGTGGTCCGACGGCCGATTCCGGGAACTTCGGGCGCTCCTAGCGTCGACGGCATGACGAACGAATGGTCCGACTCATCATTCCCGCAGGGCAGTTCACCCCAATCGGCGACCCGCGACCATCTCCTGTTCTTCGCCGAGGCACTGCGCACCTTCCACGACACCGGTGCGCTGGCGCCGAGCAGCGCGGAGCTGGTGAACGCGCTGGTCATTCCGGCGACCAGCCGTCCGAACCGGCCGATCTCGGTACTGGAGGTCGGCGCCGGAACGGGTGTGGCGACCCGGCGGCTGGTCCAAGTGCTGCGCCCCGGCGACCGGTTGCACGTCGTCGAGGCGAACCCGCGCTTCGCGGACCGGCTGCGCGAGGACCGGGTGCTGGCCGCGCGTCCGGCGGGGCTCGAACTGCGGCTCTCCGCTTGCCGGGTCGAGGAGCTGGACGATGCGGCGGGCCCGGCGGGCGGCCGCTACGACGCGATCGTGTCGGGGCTGCCGTTCACCAACTTCGAACCGGCGCAGGTCCGAAGGCTCCTGGACCTGTACGTGCGGCTGCTCGTCCCCGGCGGCGAGCTGACGTACTTCGGCTACCTGGGGACGACGGCCGCCCGGACCCTCACCTCCGGACCACGGCGCGGCGCCCGGCACCGGGCGGTGGTCCGCCTGCTGCGACGGTTCGAGGCGGCGTACGGACTGGGCGAGCGGACGGTGTGGCGCAACCTGCCCCCGGCACGGGCCTGCCTGCTGCGCGCCCCGGGCGGCCGGGCGGCCTGGGACGCGGCGCCGCGCACCGGACTCCGCCCCCTGGCCGGCGAGGACACGGCCACGGTATCCGGCGAACCGACGGGCGACGCGGCTCCGGCCGCTCGATGATGGACCGGGGCCACGCCCGGCCCCGCGATTCCGGCAGCGAGGAGCCCACGATGACCCTGTCCGTACGTGATGCCGAGGAGCGGAATCGCTTCGAGGCCTGGGTGGACGACCGCATGGCGGGCTTCGCCGAGTACCTGCGCAGCGACAACCTGGTGGTGTACCCGCACACGGTGGTCGAACCGGACTTCGAGGGGCAGGGCGTCGGGGGCGCGCTGGCCCGCGCCGCGCTGGACGACGCCCGCGCCCGGAACCTGCCGGTGCTGGCGACCTGCCCGTTCATCAAGGCCTGGATGATCCGCCACCCCGAGTACACGGACCTCGCGTACGAGAACCGCAGCCGGGTGAGCGACTGATGGGCGGCGACGGCACCGCCGCGCGCGGCGCGAAGGCGTACGAGGCCCCGGGGATCACGGTGACGTTCGACGCGGGGATCTGCCGGCACGCCGCCGAGTGCGTGCGCGGGCTGCCGGCGGTGTTCGACACCGGTCGGCGGCCGTGGATCTCCCCGGACGCGGCGCCCGCCGCGGACGTCGCCGAGGTCGTGCGGCGCTGCCCGACCGGCGCGCTGCGCTACCGGCTCGCGGACGGCGAGGCGGAACCGCCGGACCGGCCGACGACGGTGACGCGGACCGCGGACGGGCGGTTGCTGCTGCGCGGCGAGCTGCGCGTGGCGGGCCCGGACGGCGAGGTGCGGGAGACGCCGAGGGCGATGCTGTGCGGGTGCGGACACAGCTCCGAGCAGCCGTACTGCGACCGGAGCGGCGCGTGCGGGGGCGGGGCTGACGGCACGGATGGCGGGGGCGGGGGCGGGGGCACGGATGGCGGGGCTGCGAGTGACGAGTAACAGATGACAGATTTCAGATAACAGATGACAGCAAACAGATTTTGAAATCTGTTCGCTGTCGTGCCATAGTGGCACCCGGGTCACTTCGTCCATCGCCTCCCGGCGCCGTACCGACCCTTGGAGCCCTCATGTCTGCTTCCGACCGCACCCCGAAGCCCGCGCAGCGCGCCCTCGGCGCCGCCGGCCCGCTCACCTCCGCCCTCGGCCTCGGCTGCATGGGCATGTCCGACCTCTACGGCCCCGCCGACGAGTCCGAGAGCATCGCCACGATCCACGCCGCCCTCGACGCGGGGATCACGCTCCTCGACACCGGCGACTTCTACGGCATGGGTCACAACGAGCTGCTGATCCACGACGCCCTGCGCGGCCGCGACCGCACGGACGTGCAGATCAGCGTCAAGTTCGGCGCCCAGCGCGACCCGTCCGGCCAGTGGGTCGGCTACGACACCAGTCCCGCCGCCACCAAGACCGCGCTCGCCTACACCCTGCGCCGCCTGCGCACCGACTACGTCGACGTCTACCGCCCGGCCCGCCTGGACCCGACCGTCCCGATCGAGGAGACGGTCGGCGCGATCGCGGACCTCGTCAAGGCCGGCTACGTGCGCCACATCGGCCTGTCGGAGGTCGGCGCCGACACCCTGCGCCGGGCCGCCGCCGTGCACCCGATCAGCGACCTGCAGATCGAGTACTCGCTGCTCTCCCGGTCCGCGGAGGCAGCCGTCCTCCCCACCGCCCGCGAGCTCGGCATCGGCGTCACCGCCTACGGCGTGCTCTCGCGCGGCCTGCTCAGCGGCCACTGGAACACCGAACGCCCGCTGGCGGGCACCGACTTCCGCGGCCACAGCCCGCGCTTCCAGGGCGACAACCTCACCCACAACCTCGCCCTCGTCGAGGCGCTGCGCGACGTGGCGACGGCGAAGGGCGCGAGCGTCGCGCAGGTCGCCATCGCCTGGGTCGCCTCGCGCGGGGAGGACGTCGTCCCGCTGGTGGGCGCCCGCCGCCGGGACCGCCTGGCGGAGGCGCTCGGCGCGCTCGACGTCGAGCTCACCGCCGCCGACCTCGCGGCCATCGAGGCGGTCGTCCCCGCCGGTTCGGCCGCGGGCGAGCGGTACGCCGCCGACCAGATGGCCCGCCTCGACAGCGAGCGCTGACCGGCCGGAGCACGTCCCGGCCGGCACACCGCACGCCAGACACCCCCGCCCGTACCGCCGCCGTCCGCCCCCACGGCGGGCGGCCCTCCCGTAAGGACGTACCTCCCGTGACGACGGACACCACCCTCACCGCCGAGCAGATCCTGACCGCTGCGGAGGACGTCCTGCGGCGGTTCGGCCCGGCCAAGGCCACCGTCGTGGACGTCGCCCGGATCCTCGGCGTCAGCCACAGCAGCGTCTACCGCCACTTCCCGAGCAAGGCCGCGCTGCGCGAGGCCGTCACCCAGCGCTGGCTCGACCAGGCGCACTTCGTGCTCGCGAACATCTCGATCGAGGGCGGCCCGGCCGAGGAGCGGCTGCACCGCTGGCTGGTGACGCTGTTCGCGGCCAAGCGGAAGAAGGCGCTCGACGACCCGCAGCTGTTCGCGACCTACATGGTGCTGGTCGAGGAGAACAGCGGCACGGTCGAGGCGCACATCGACACGATGGTCCGCCAGATCGCGCAGATCGTCCAGGACGGCATGGAGAAGAAGGACTTCAAGCTCGCCCACATCCTCACGACGGCGCGCGCCGTCTTCGAGGCCACGGCGCACTTCCACGACCCCGCGTACGCGGGCGAGTGGTCCGACCCGAAGGCGAACGAGCGCTTCGAGGCCCTCTGGACGCTCATCCTCAACGGCCTGCGCGCCAGGTGACGGCGCACGTCCGGGCCCGGGCGGGCCGGCGCCGGAGCGAAAACCGGTCGCCGGTCCGCCCGGTGTTCGTGCAGACTTCCGCGCACGGTTGATCTCACTCGGAGGATGACATGCGCGCGGGCACCACCGGTCCCGTTCTCGACAGCCTGCACGGACTCGCCCTCGGCGACGCCTTCGGCGACCGCTGGTTCTCGGTGCCGCTCGACGAGGCCCCGGACGCGCTCGCGGCGCGCCTCACCCGGCCCGCGCCGTGGCACTGGACGGACGACACCGCGATGGCACTCGTCCTCGTCCGCCACCTGGCGACCCACGGCGAGATCCAACAGGACTCGCTGGCCCGGGACTTCGCCGCGGAGTACGCCCGCGAGTACGGGCGCAAGTACGGCCCGTCGATGCACCGGGTGCTGCGCGCGATAGATCAGGGCGAGGACTGGCGGATCGTCACCGCCGCCCAGTTCGACGGGCAGGGTTCCCACGGGAACGGCACCGCCATGCGGGTCGCACCGCTCGGCGCGTGGTTCGCGGACGACTTGGACGAGGTGGCCCGGCAGGCCGAACTCCAGGCGCTCACCACGCACTTCCACCCGGAGGCCGTCGCCGGCTCGGTCGCGGTCGCACTCGCCGCGGCGCTCGCCGTCCGCAGCCGGGGTCAGAACCCGCCCTCCCGCGCCGAGTTGCTGGCCGAGGTTGCCGGACGACTGCCGGACGGCGACGTGCGGTCCGGCCTGCGGATCGCCGCCCGACTGCCCGAGCACACCAGCGTCCGGCACGCCGCGAACGTGCTCGGCTCGGGCTTCCTGCTGTCCGCGCCGGACACCGTGCCGTTCGCGCTCTGGTCCGCCGCCGGGCACCTGGACTCGCTGCCCGACGCCATCTGGCACACCCTCGAAGGCTGGGGTGACAAGGACACCACCTGCGCCATCGCCGCCGGGGTGGTCGCCGCCCGGA
This sequence comes from Kitasatospora sp. NPDC057936, assembly GCF_042887525.1. NCBI lineage: Bacteria > Bacillati > Actinomycetota > Actinomycetes > Kitasatosporales > Streptomycetaceae > Kitasatospora > Kitasatospora sp. NPDC057936. The sequence continues at coordinate 182,500 of NZ_JBHVPD010000004.1, read as the reverse complement.
CCGGCCTCGCCGGCGTCCCCGCCGCCTGGCTGGCCGCCCGCGAGGACCTGCCGGACTGGGTCACCGAGCTGCCGGCGACCGCCTGACCGGCGCGGCGCCCGGCCGCCGTCCACCGTCCGTCGGCCGCCGGGCCTGGTCAGCGCCGGGAGTTGCCGAACAGCAGCCGGTAGATGATCAGCAGTACGAGCGCGCCGCCGATCGCCGACGCCCAGGTCGCCAGGTCGAAGAAGTGCGTCGCCACCGGCCGGTGCAGGAAGCGCGCGGAGATCCAGCCGCCGACGAAGGACCCGGCGATGCCGATCAGGGTCGTCACGATCAGGCCGCCCGGGTCCCTCCCCGGCAGCAGCAGCTTGGCGAGGCCTCCCGCGATCAGGCCCAGCACGATCCAGGCGACGATGCTCATGTGCCCTCCCGTTCTCCAGCGGACGGCCCCGTCCGACCGCTCTGCCGGTACGGACGCCCGAGGGCGGTCCGCCGGTTCCGGCACGCACTGGCGGACGGTCGCCGACCGGGCCCCGTACACGGGCGGCCGCAGGGTGGACGCACGGGCGTGGCACCCTCCCGGCACGGCGGCGGCGCCGGGATACTGCGGCCATGCGCATCCTGATCGCCACCGCCGGATCGCGGGGCGACGTCGCCCCCTTCACCGGGCTCGGCACCCGCCTGCGAGCGGCCGGGCACCAGGTCGCCGTCGCCACCCACACCACGTTCGCCGACCAGGTGCGCGCCGCCGGACTCGAATTCCGCCCGCTGCCCGTCGACCCGCGGGCCGCACTCGCCTCGGACGAAGGGCGGCGCCTGCTGAAAGCCGGTTCGGGACCGCTCGTGGTACTCCGACTTCTGCGCCTGGGACGTCAGTTCATGCCGGCACTCGGGGACGGCATCGCCGACGCCACCGCACTCGGCACCGACCTCCTGCTCACCACCAGCACCACCAGCGCGCTCGGCCAGGCCGCCGCCGAGGCCGCCGGCATTCCCAGCATCGGGCTCTACCTCCAACCGATCGCTCCCACCCGGGAGTTCGCACCGGCCGTGACGGGAACCCGGTCGCTCGGCGGGCCCGGCAACCTGCTCGCCGGCCACGCCGTCCAGACCGCGACGGACCAGCTCTTCGCCCCCGCCGTCCGCGCGCTGCGCCGCCGCCTCGGCCTGCCGCGCCTCAGCATCGCCCGCGCGCGGCACAACCACGCGGTCCTGCATGGGTTTTCGCCCACCGTCATTCCTCGGCCGACCGACTGGCACCCGCGCCTGGACGTCGCCGGGTACTGGTGGCCGTGCCCGGACCGGCGATGGCAGCCGCCGGAGCGTCTGCTGGACTTCCTTGCGGCGGGCCCGCCTCCGGTGTTCGTCGGATTCGGCAGCCTGGTCGTCCCCGATCCGGAGCGGCTCACCGCCACCGTCCTCGCGGCGGTCCGTGCCGCCCGGGTGCGCGCCGTCCTGCAGTCGGGGTGGAGCGAGCTCACCGCGGCGGACACGGACGACGTGCTCACGATCGGCGACACCCCGCACGAGTGGCTGTTCCCTCGGGTGGCCGCGGTGATCCACCACGCGGGCGCCGGGACTACGGCCGCGGCCCTGCGCTGCGGCACACCAGCCATCCCGGTGCCGGCCCAGCTGGACGCACCGTTCTGGTCGGCGCGCCTGGCTCGGCTCGGGGTCTCGCCCGGCCCGGTCCCCCTCCGCGACCTCACCGCCGCCCGCCTCGCGACCGCCATCCGCCGGACCCTCGATGATCCCCGGTACCGCGACCGGGCCGCGGGGGTGGCCGCCACGCTCGCCGCCGAGGACGGCACGGCGAAGGTCCTCGCGGCGGTCGAGCGGGCTGCCGGCTGACGGGGAGCGGTGCGCGCGACCAGCGACGGACGACAAGCAACGGACGACAGGTGACAGGTGACAACAAACAGATGACAGATAACAGAGTTTGAAATCTGTTATCTGTCATCTGTCAGTCGTCCGCCATCAGCCGCCCCCTCCCCCGCCACCCCAGCCCCGCGTACAGCACGAACGACGCCGCGAACCCGACCGCCCACCCGTAATCGGCGAGCGGCCTTAGCGCCGGCACCAGCCCGTCCGCCGGGAACGGCCCGCCGTGCGACCCGCCGACCGCCAGCACGCCGCCGACCACGAGCGCGGCCACGGCCCGCCAGTTCCACCCGCCCGCGTACCAGTACGCCCCGCCCGGCCGGTACAGCTCCGCGAGCCGGAGCCGGGTACGGCGCAGCACCCAGTAGTCGGCGATGAGCACCCCGGCGACCGTGCCGAGCAGGCCGCCGACCACTCCGAGCCAGGTGTAGATGTACACGTGAGGGTCGGAGATCAGCTTCCACGGGAAGATCGCGATCCCGACGACGCCCGTCACGAGCGCCCCGGTCCGGAAGCCGATGAACCTGGGCAGCAGGTTGGAGAGGTCGTAGGCGGGCGAGACGACGTTGGCGGCGATGTTCACCGACAGCGTCGCGACCAGGACGGTGAGCAGCGCGAAGAGGAGGCCGACCGGGCTCTCCATCTTCGCGGCGAGTTCGATCGGGTCCCACACCGGCTTGCCGTAGACGGCCTGCGAGCCCGAGGTGACGAGGACGGAGAGCAGCGCGAAGAGCGTCATCGTGGTGGGCAGGCCGAGGGCCTGACCGCGGATCTGGGCGCGCTGGCTGCCGCCGAAGCGGGTGAAGTCGGGGATGTTGAGCGAGAGCGTCGACCAGAAGCCGATCATGCCCATCAGTGCCGGGAAGAAGACCTTCCAGAAGCCGCCGCCCCAGCCGAGTTGGGACGGCTGGTCGAGCAGCGGCCCGAGCCCGCCGGCCTTGAGGGCCATCCAGACGAGGAGCGCGAGGGCGCCCACGATGACGAAGGGCGCGGCCCAGTTCTCGAAGCGCCGCAGCGTTTCCATGCCCCGGGCGATGATGGCCATCTCGATCAGCCAGAAGATCAGGAAGGAGAGCCACTGCGTCCACGGGTAGCCGCCGAACTCGCCCGCGGTGCGCCAGGATTCGCCGAGGAGTTTGCCCGCGAGCAGGAAGATGCCCTCGCCGCCGATCCAGGTCTGGATGCCGAACCAGGCGCACGCGACGGCGGCCCGGATGAGGGCGGGCAGGTTGGCGCCGCGCAGCCCGAAGGAGGCGCGGGCGAACACCGGGAACGGGATGCCGTACTTGGTGCCCGCGTGTCCCGTGAGCAGCATCGGCGCGAGCACGATGAGGTTGGCGAGGGCGATGGTGAGGACGGCCTGCTTCCAGTCCATGCCGAGTGCGACGAGGCCGGAGGCGAGCGTCCATGAGGGGATGTTGTGGGCCATGCCGACCCAGAGGGCGAGGAAGTTGTAGGTGGTCCAGGTCCGCCGCGCCACCGGGACGGGCCGCAGGTCGTCGTTGGTGAATCCGTTGGGCGGCAACTCCCCGCTGGACGGGTCGAGTTCGACCCGTCCGTCGGAGTGCTGCAGCTGTCCGCCGCCGGTGGTCGCGGTGTCGGCCATGGGTAACTCCCCTATCCGTTCCCGGGTGTGGTCCGTGCAGGGCGTGACCGCCTTGGGCGCCACGGCGCGGTCGCGCGTCACAACTGCGGGATGACGTCCGTCCCGTAGGCGTCGATGGTGGCCTCGACGGCGTCGTGCATCGCGTAGACGGCGAACTGGTCGACGCCGAGCGAGCGGAGTTCCTCCAGCCGCGCGAGCTGCGCCGCGGGGGGCCCGATGAGGCAGAAGCGGTCGACGATCCCGTCCGGGACGAAGGCGGTGTCGGGGTTCCCGGCGCGGCCGTGGTGGCTGTAGTCGTAGCCCTGGCGGTCCTTGATGTAGTCGGTGAGGGCGTCCGGGACGAAGTCGGAGTGCTCGCCGTAGTGGTTGACGAGGTCGGCGACGTGGTTGCCGACCATGCCGCCGAACCACCGGCACTGCTCACGGGCGTGGGCGAGTGCGGCGGGCGAGTCGTCGGCGGTGACGTAGGCGGGCGCGGCCACGCAGATGGTGACGCTGTCGGGGTCGCGGCCGGCCTCGACGGCGGCGGCCCGCACCGCCTTCACCATGTACTCGGTGAGGTAGGGGTCGGCCAACTGCAGGATGAATCCGTCCGCTTGGCGTCCGGTCAGCGCGAGCGCCTTCGGCCCGTACGCCCCCATCCAGATCGGCAGGGAGGCGCCGGGCCGCACCCACGGCAGGTGCATCTCGGTGCCGTCCACCTCGACGGTGCGTCCCTCGGCCAACTCCTTGATGGCGTGCATGGCGTGGGAGAGCCGGTCGAGGGTGGCGGGGCGGCGTCCGGCGACGCGCATGGCGGAGTCGCCGCGGCCGATGCCGCAGACGGTGCGGTTGCCGTACATGTCGTTGAGGGTCGCGAAGAGGGAGGCGGTGACCTCCCAGGTGCGGGTGGAGGGGTTGGTGACCATCGGGCCGACGGTGAGCCGTTCGGTCTCGGCGAGGATGCGGCTGTAGATGACGAAGGGTTCCTGCCACAGGACGCAGGAGTCGAAGGTCCAGCCGTGGCTGAACCCGGCCCGTTCGGCGCGGATCATCCGGTCGACGAGCAGGCGGGCGGGCGGATCGGTCTGCAGGACGAGGCCGATGTCCATCGGTGGCTCCAGGAAGGGGACGGGGCCGCCGCCCGGGGCCGGAAGGAGCCCGGGCGGCGGACGGACCGGAGGAGGAGGGGAAGGGAAGGGCGGTGTCAGACCAGGTACTGGCAGGTGTCGCGGCGCAGGAAGGTGCCGTGTCCGGCGCGGCCGAGCCACCTGTCGCCGTCGAGGACGACGGTGCCGCGCGAGAGCACCGTCCGCGCCCGGCCGGTGAGTCGGCGTCCCTCGTAGGCGGAGTAGTCGACGTTCATGTGGTGGGTGGCGGCGGAGACGGTCTGCACCGCGGTGGGGTCGTAGACGACGATGTCGGCGTCGGCGCCGGGCGCGATGGTGCCCTTGCGCGGGTGCAGGCCGAACATGCGGGCCGGCGTGGTGCAGGCGATCTCGATCCAGCGGCGGCGGGTGAGGTGCCCGTCGACGACGGCCTGGTGGAGGAGGTCCATCCGGTTCTCCACGCCCGGAAGGCCGTTGGGGATCTTGGAGAAGTCGCCGCGCCCGAGTTCCTTCTGCCCGGCGAAGCAGAACGGGCAGTGGTCGGTGGAGACGACCTGGAGGTCGTTGGCGCGCAGCCCCCGCCACAGGGCCTCCTGGTGCTCGCGCGGCCGGAGGGGCGTGCTGCACACGTACTTGGCGCCCTCGAAGCCGTCCGCGCCCTCCTCGGCGAGGTTGTCGGTGGAGAGGAACAGGTACTGCGGACAGGTCTCGCCGAAGACGTTGAGCCCGGCGTCGCGGGCCTGGGCGATCTCGGCGAGGGCGGAGGCGGCGGAGACGTGGACGACGTAGAGCGGGCTGCCGGCCACCTGGGCGAGCTTGATGGCCCGGTGGGTGGCCTCGGCCTCCAGGAGTTCGCGGCGCACCTCCCCGTGGTAGCGGGGCGCGGTGCGCCCGGCGGCGAGCGCCTGTTCGACGAGGACGTCGATGGCGATGCCGTTCTCGGCGTGCATCATGACGAGCCCGCCGTTGGCGGCGCCGCGCTGCATGGCGCGCAGGATGCGGCCGTCGTCGCTGTAGAACACGCCGGGGTAGGCCATGAAGAGCTTGAAGGAGGTGGACTCTCCGGAGTCGACGAGCGCGTCCATCTCCTTGAGGACGCCGTCGGTGACGTCGGAGACGATGGTGTGGAAGGCGTAGTCGACGGCGCAGTTTCCGTCGGCCTTGGCGTGCCAGGCGTCCAGGCCCTCGCGCAGGGAGCCGCCGACGGGCTGGACGGCGAAGTCGACGATGGTGGTGGTGCCGCCCCAGGCGGCGGCGCGGGTGCCGGTCTCGAAGGTGTCGGAGGCCGCGGTGCCCCCGAAGGGCAGTTCCATGTGGGTGTGGGCGTCGACGCCGCCCGGGATGACGTAGTGGCCGGCGGCGTCGATGACGGTGTCGGCGCTCCAGGCCCCGGCGGCGGAGCTGCCGGTGGTGGCGAGGGCGGCGACGCGTTCGCCCTCGATGAGGACGTCGGCGTGGAGTTCGTCGGCGGCGGTGATGACGAGGCCGCCGCGGATGACGGTGCGGTGGCGGGGGTCGGGAGTGGTCATCGGGGTGCTCCTCAGGCCTCGGCGAGCGGTCCGTAGGCGTCGGGGCGGCGGTCGCGGTAGAAGGCCCACTGCCGGCGGACCTCCTCGATCAGGCCGAGATCGAGGTCGCGGACGACGAGTTCCTCCTCCTTGTCGGAGGCGACCTCGCCGACGAACTGGCCGCGCGGGTCTACGAAGTAGGAGGTGCCGTAGAAGTCGTTGTCGCCGTACTCCTCGGTGCCGACCCGGTTGATGGCGGCGACGAAGTACTCGTTGGCGACGGCGGCGGCGGGCTGTTCGAGCTGCCAGAGGTAGGCGGACAGGCCGCGGCTGGTGGCGGAGGGGTTGTAGACGATCTGCGCGCCGGCGAGGCCGAGGGCGCGCCAGCCCTCGGGGAAGTGCCGGTCGTAGCAGATGTAGACGCCGACCTTGCCGACGGCGGTGTCGAAGACGGGCCAGCCGAGGTTGCCGGGCTTGAAGTAGTACTTCTCCCAGAAGCCCTTGACCTGCGGGATGTGGTGCTTGCGGTACTTGCCGAGGTAGCGGCCGTCGGCGTCGATCACGGCGGCGGTGTTGTAGTACACCCCGGCCTGCTCCTCCTCGTACACCGGGACGACGATGACGAGACCGAGCTCGCGGGCCAGGTCCTGCATGCGGCGGACGGTGGGGCCGTCGGGCACGGCCTCCGCCCAGCGGTAGTGCTCGGGCTCCTGGACCTGGCAGAAGTAGGGGGCGTTGAAGACCTCCTGGAAACCGATGATCTTCGCGCCCCGGGCGGCTGCCTCGCGGGCGTACCGCTCGTGGAGGGCGATCATGCTCTCCTGGTCGCCGGTCCAGTGGGTCTGGACGAGCGCGGCACGGACGATCTGCGACATGGGTACCTCCGCAACTCCGGGGCCCGGCCGGGGAGCCGGGCCTGCGGTGTGAGGGTTGACGGGGTGGCTCTGGCCTGCGGCGCGCAGGCCGGTGTGCGGGGTCGCGGCACGGTCTCCGCGCGCCTTTCCGCGCACGCTCGGCAGGCGTGGCAGGGGCTCCGCGTGCGTCCACGCGGAGCCGCGTGCGGCGGCGTGCGTCTACGTGCGTAGAAATTGCGATCTGTCGACCGTAGGCCGGGTTCGGTGGCCTGACAATACGTTGGGGGTAACGCGTCCGGGGCGATCTTGTTACACGGACACGCGGGTCCGCCTGGACGGGATGAATCGGTCATCTACCCCGGGAGTGCGCTCCTTACTCATTCGAGTGAATCCGGGCGTTCCGGGTGCCGGTTCCGGCCAAGGTGGGTAAAACGCGCGTGGACGCCGCTTCGGACCGTTACCGTGCGGCGGCGCAGCGCGACTTCGCCCGCCGGCGCGGGCCCGGGGATCAGGGGGTGGCAGGCATGACGACGGCTCTCGGGAGGGCGGTGCGCAAGGCGCCGCCCGGGCTCGGTCCCGGCCGCCTGCTCGCGTGGGCGCGGCGGGCGGGTCTGCTGCTGGCGCTCGGCGCGCTGCTGCCCGTCGCCCTCGGCGGACTGCTGTTCCGCCGGATGGCGCCGCCCGGCGGGGTGGTGGCGCTGCGGCTGGCCGGTTCGCGGACGGCCGCGCTGGCGGCGCTCGGCGGCCGCGCCGGGGACGGGCCGGCCGCCCTCCGGGCCGACGCCTGGCTCACCGGCGGCGCCGGTCTGACGCTGGCCGCCGCCGCGCTGCTCGGCCTGTACGTGTTCGGGCGGGCGCGCTGGCGGCTGACCGCGCTCGCCACCGGGGGTGCCGGGCTGCTCGCGGCGTGCTGCGCCTTCGCGGCGGACGTGCTGCTCGCCCGCGCCCTGGACCGCCCGGACGGTTCGGACGCGCCGTTCGCCGTCGCCTCGGGGCTGGCCACCACGGCGTGGCTGCTGCTCCTGCCCGCCGGGGCCGCGGCCGCGGGGGCGCTCGCCGTCACCGCCGTCCGAGCGGTGCGGGGGCTGCGGCCCCGTCCACCCGTCACGGCCCCGGGCCCGGACGGGGACGCGACGCCCGGCGGCTCCCCCGACCGTCCCGCGCTGATCCCGCCCTGGCCGGTCGTCACCACGCACGGGGCGCTGTGGCCACCGCACAACGGCGCACCGGGCTCCCCTCCCGAGGCGCCCGCGGACGCCACCGCCCGGGCGGGCCAGGCCCGTTGGCGTGACGGCTCCCGGGTGCCGCCGGGGCGCGAACCCGCCGAGCTGGGCTTCTGCGCCTCGGGCGGCGGCATCCGCTCGGCCTGCGTCACGCTCGGCGCGCTCCAGTCGCTGCGGCCGTGGCTGAGACGGGCGCGGTACCTGGTCTCCGTCTCGGGCGGCGGCTACGCGGTCGGCGCGATGCAGCTCGCGCTCAGCGACTCCGCGCCCGGCGCCTCCGTGCACGCCGTCTCGGGCCTGACGGCCGACACCGTGCTGGAGCCCGGCTCCCCCGAGGAGGACCACCTCCGCCGCCACGGCAAGTACATCGCCGACGGCTCGGGCGAGTGGCTGGTCGCCCTCGGCACGCTGCTGCGCGGCGTGATCTCGGCGTTCACGCTGCTGCTCACCGCCGTCCTGGTGGTCGGCCTCGGGCTCAGCCGGCTCTACCGGCTCGTGCCGGTCACCCCGCTGGACGGCCTGGCGGCGGCCGGGCTGCGCACCGGCGGGGCGGGGTCGCCGGGGGCGCTGGTCCTCCGCACGCCTGCTGTCACCGTCCTGACCGTCCTGCTCGTCACCGCCGCCGCGTGCTGGCTGCTCTCGGTGCTTGTGTTCCCCCCGCTCGGGTGGGACGCCATGCTGCCGCGCGTGCTCCGCCGGCTCTTCCAGGGCAGCCTCGCGCTGGCCGCGCTGGTGGCCACCGGTGTCCTCGCGGTGCCCGTGCTGGCGTGGAGCGCGGTGCGGCTCCAGGCCGCGCTGGCCGCGGGCCCGCGGCTCACCGGTGCCGGGCTCAGCCTCACCGTCGTGCTCAGCTACCTCGCGCTGCTGCTCGGCATACTCTGGCGCGACCGCCGGACGATCCGCCGGGGCGCGGCGGCGGTCGCCGGGGCGCTGCGCGGGGCGGGCCGGTTCGGCGGCGGCCTCACCGCCAACCTCCCCCAGTACGTGGTGGTGTGGGCGGCGCTGGCGGCCCTGTCGGCCGGATCGCTGCTCGCGCTCGGTTGGGCGGTCGCGACCGGGTACGCGTGGCCGACGCCCGTGCAGGTGGCGCTGCCGCTGGTGCTCGGCGCGGTCGGGCTCAACCTGGACCAGACGTGGATGAGCCTGCACCCGTTCTACCGACTGCGGCTGGCAAGGGCGTTCGCGGTCCGCCGGGTCACCGAGGGCGGCGCGGTGGTGGCCCGGCCGTACGACTTCTTCCGCGAGGAGACGTGGCTCAGCCACTACGGCGCCCGGCACCCGGACTTCCCCCAGGTGATCTTCTCGGCGGCGGCCAACCTCTCCGGGGACACCCGCACCCCGCCGGGCCGCCGGGCGGTGTCCTTCACGCTGTCGCACGACTACGTGGGCGGTCCGGACGTGGGCTACGCCCGCACCGACCTGCTGGAGCGGCGGACCCGGCGGCACATCGCCCGGGACCTCACCGTGCAGTCGGCGATGGCCGTCTCGGGGGCGGCGTTCTCCTCGGCGATGGGCCGTCAGTCCAAGGCGTACCAGGGGCTGTTCGCGGTCACCAACGCACGGCTCGGCACCTGGCTGCCCAACCCGGCCGTGCTGGGTCCGGACTGGTCCGGCGTGCCGGACTGGCGGCGCCCCGCGCAGCCGGCCGTACGGCGGCTGCAGTACCAACTGCGGGAGCTGACGGGGCGGTTCCCGATGGACGACCGGTTCCTGCTGACCACCGACGGTGGGCACTACGAGAACCTGGGCCTGGTCGAGCTGCTGCGCCACGGCGTCCGGACGGCGGTCTGCATCGACGCCAGCGGCGACTCCGGGTACGCGGCCAACCTCGCCGCCGCGATCACGCTGGCGCGCGAGGAGCTGGGCGTCGTCATCACGCTGCACGAGCCGGAGGTGCTGATCCCGGGGAGCGCCGCGGAGCAGGTGGCACAGGCCGCCCAGGCAGCGCAGGCCGCGGCCGCTGACGGCAGGGCGTCGTCGGACGGGCCGCAGCCGTTGCGGGGGCTCGCGGCGCAGCTGTCCGCGCGGCTGTCGGAGCGGGCGGTGGTCACGGGGGACATCCACTATCCGGTGCCGCTCGCGGGTCTCGCCGGGGAGGGCGGATCCGGCGAGCGCGAATCCGGCGCGGGCGGATCCGGTGGGAGCGATGGCGCCCGGCACGGCACGCTGATCGTCGTCCAGGCCGTCCTGACCGCCGACATGCCGTACGAGCTGCTGTCCTACGCGGTGGGCAACGCGGCGTTCCCGAACGACCTGACCAGCGACCAGTGGTTCGACCACCGGCAGTTCGACGCGTACCAGACGCTGGGCCGCTATCTGGGCGACCAGGCGGCTCCGCTGGTCGAGGCCGCGCTGGCGGCGCAGCGGGTGGCCGGTGGCGGGGCGGGGCCCGTACCGGCGCAGTCGCCCGGCAGCGCCGGTACGGCCCGATCGGCCGTCACTCCCCCGGCGCCGCGGCGCTCTGCCGAGGGGTGACGCGGGCCTGGAGACGAGGGTGGAAGGAGCGGGGTGTCCGAGGTGTGAGCAGCCTTGGTCCGAGGTATGGACGCACTGCGGGTCCCGCTTGACTCCCGCCGCGCGGGTCGGGAAGGATCCGGACCATGGATTCCGGCACCACCCTGGTCTGCCGCCTGCACGTCGATCTGCGACGCCAGGCGAGCTCCATGTGTGCCTGTTGACCTTGCCCCTCCGCGCCGGTTCCGCCCTGTGACGTCTGCCAGGGCCCGCGCCGCGCACCCGCATCCGCAGTTCTGAACCCGCCCCCGCCCGGTGCACCCCTCGCGCTGCCGTGCCGCTCCCTCGGCACCGCTCCGCCGCGGCTCCCGGACGGCGGGCGCACCCTCCCGACGTTCCCGCCGCACCCGAGGACGCCCCATGAGCCTGGACCTCGCCCCCGACCGTCCACCCACCGACGCCACGCACGCCGCCGCCACGAACACCGACGCCACGTACGCCGCCGACACCCACGCCGCCGCCGGCACAGCCGTCGAGGAAGCCCGCGCGCCGCTCACCCCGAACGCCCTGCGCGCGATCGTCCGCGAGCTCGCCGAGCGGCCCGACCAGTGGATCCACCACGTCCGCCTGTCGACGGACGAGCGCTGGTACCGGCGCCTGGTGGCCGACGACGACCACGAGGTGTGGCTGATCAGCTGGCTGCCCGGCCAGTCCACCGGCTTCCACGACCACGGCGGCTCGCGCGGCGCCTTCACCGTCGCCCTCGGCGAACTGGAGGAGCTCTCGCTCGGCGGCCCGGACCAGGGCCTGCTGATCCGCCGCGTCCCGGCGGGGACGGCCCGCACCTTCGGCCCCGAGTACGTGCACGACGTGCGCAACACGGCGTCGGGCCCGGCCGTCACCCTGCACGCCTACTCGCCCCCGCTGAGCTCGATGGCGCACTACGACCTGCGGGCCGGCGGGCTCGTCCGCACCTCCGAGGAAGGACCGGAACAGTGGTGACCACGATCGACGACCTGGTGGAGCGGGCCCGCGAGGGCGTGTACCGCCCGCGCGCCCGGGAGGCGTACCAGGCGCAGCTGGACGGCGCGCTGCTGGTGGACATCCGTCCGGCGGCACAGCGGGCGGCGGAGGGGGAGATCCCCGGGGCGCTGATCATCGAGCGCAACGTGCTGGAGTGGCGGCTGGACCCGACGGGCGGCCACCGGATCCCGCAGGCGTCGGGGTACGACGTCGAGTGGATCGTGGTGTGCTCGGAGGGGTACGCGTCGAGCCTGGCCGCGGCGTCGCTGCGCGAACTGGGGCTGCACCGGGCGACCGACCTGGACGGCGGTTTCGTCGGCTGGGCGGCGGCCGGACTGCCGACCCGTCAGGGCGGCTGAACGGCGGCTCGACGACGACTGAACAGCGGCGCGACCGACCGGCTTGACTCCCCGACGGAGCCCTGCCGCAGCGGCTCCGCTCCTCGTGACAGGCGGTAAATAAGGGACAGGAGATGATGTAAGTCATAGTCTGATCAGAGTTTCCGCCGGTCCGAAGCCGGGCAGCCACGCGGGCGGAAGAACGTCCGGGCAGGAGATCCGACAGGCACCACCGCGGTCCGCACCGCCACCGTTTGTCGACAAAACCGCCATCAACCGAGAGACCGACGACAGACCGACCAACGGCGCCGCCACCGCGGGGCGCCCGGACGAGGAAACTCCCCGTGATCAGATTCGACGGCGCCGGCAAGCGCCACCCCGACGGCACCACCGCCGTCGAGGGCCTCGACCTGGACGTGCCGACCGGACGGATAACCGTCCTGGTCGGACCGTCCGGGTGCGGCAAGACCACCCTCCTGCGCATGGTCAACCGGATGGTCGAGCCCACCTCGGGCCGGGTGCTGCTGGACGGCGCGGACGTCGCCGGGCTGGAACCCGCCAAGCTGCGCCGCGGCATCGGCTACGTGATCCAGCAGGCCGGGCTCTTCCCGCACCGCAAGGTGATCGACAACGTCGCCACCGTGCCCTACCTCCTCGGCTGGGACCGCAAGAAGGCCCGCGCCCGGGCCGCCGAACTGCTCGACCTCGTCGGGCTCGCGCCCGAGACCGCCAAGCGCTACCCGTTCCAGCTCTCCGGCGGCCAGCAGCAGCGCGTCGGCGTGGCCCGCGCCCTGGCCGCCGACCCGCCCGTGCTGCTGATGGACGAGCCGTTCAGCGCCGTCGACCCGGTGGTGCGCGCCGGGCTCCAGGAAGAACTGCTGCGCCTCCAGTCCGAACTGCACAAGACGGTGCTGTTCGTCACCCACGACATCGAGGAGGCCGTCCGGCTCGGCGACCAGGTCGTCGTGCTGCGCGGCCAGGGCCGGATCGCCCAGCTGGCCGACCCGCACACCCTGCTCACCGCGCCCGCCGACGACGACGTCGCCGCCTTCCTGGGCCGGGATCGTGGCCTGCGCGGCCTCGGCCTGCGCCCGGCGAGCACAGTCGCCACCCGCCCACTGGCCGGCGGACTGCGCTTCGGCGGCTGGGAGCTGGCACTGGACGACGAGCGCCGCCCGATCGGCTGGATCGACCGCGACGCCCCCACCGCCGAACTGCGCCCGGCCCCCGGCTACCGGCCGGACACCGACACGCTGCGCACCGCGCTCGACGCCGCCGTCCTCTCCCCCGCCGGGGTCGCCGTGGCCCTCGACTCCGACGGCCGGGCCACCGGCACGGCGGACCGCGAGGCCGTCCTCCGCGCCCTGACGGCGCCGGGCGGCACGGCCGCCGCCGCCCCGAGCGACACCGGGACACTCGTGAAGGGCGAGGCGAAGGGCGAGGAGAGGGACGGGGAGAAGGCCGAGGCGAAGAGCGCGGCGAAGAGCGCGGCGGACGGCAAGGGCGGGGCCACCGGTGGACGATGAACCGATCGTCCGCTGGTACTGGATCGGCGACCACCTCGGCTACCTCGGCAACCTGCTCGCCGACCACGCCGTGATCGCCCTGGTCCCGGTGCTCATCGGCCTGCTGGTCGCCGTCCCGCTGGGCCTGGCCTGCGCCCGCTTCCCCCGCGCCTACCAGCCGCTCGCCGCCGTCTTCAACATCGTCTACGCACTGCCCGCCGTGGCCGTCTTCATGCTGCTCATCCCGTACACCGGCCTCGCCACCCAGGCCACCGTCATGATCCCGCTCACCTTCTACGCGCTCGCCGTGCTCCTGCCCACCACCGTGGACGGGCTGCGCGCCGTGCCGGACGCCGTCCGGCAGGCCGCCACCGCCATGGGCTACGGGCCGTGGCACCGGCTGACCGCCGTCGAACTGCCCGCCGCCGTGCCGTACCTGATCGCCGGACTGCGGGTCGCCGCGGTGTCCAGCATCTCGCTGGCGAGCGTCGGCGCGCTGGTCGGGCGCGGCGGGCTCGGCTACCTGTTCATGGACGGGTTCCAGCGCACCTTCCCGACCCCGATCGTGGCCGGCATCGCACTGATCGCGGCACTCGCGCTGACCGTCGACCTGGTGCTGGTGGGGGCGCGGCGGCTGCTCGCGCCCTGGGCCGTCCGCGAGAAGGGAGCGGGCCGGTGAACTGGCTCTCCTGGCTGAGTGACTTCTTCTCCGACCCGGATCACCGCAGCGGTCCGGACTCGATCGCGCACCGGATCGCCGAACACCTGGTGTTCTCCGGCGAGGCGCTGCTGTTCGCCGCGCTCGTCGCCGTCCCGCTCGGGCTGCTGATCGGCTACACCGGACGCGGCGTCACCGCCGTCACGGCGCTGGCCGGGTTCGCCCGCGCGCTGCCCACCCTGGGGCTGGTCACGCTCGCGGTGCTGCTCGCCGGGGTCGGCGACACGGCGGTGCTCGTCCCGCTGGTCGCGCTCGCGGCCCCGCCGCTGCTGGTCGCGGCCGTCGAGGGAGTGCGCGGCACCGACCCGGACGTGCGCGACGCGGCGCGCGGCATCGGGCTGACCCACCCGCAGGTGCTGTGGCAGGTGTGCCTGCCGTCCGCGGCGCCGACGCTGCTGGCGGGCTTCCGCACGGCGGCCGTCCAGGTCATCGCGACCGCGACGGTGGCCGCGTACGTCGGGCTCGGCGGCCTCGGCCGGTACGTGTTCGACGGGCTGGCCACCCGCAAGTACGCGGTGACGGCGGGCGGCGCGGTGCTCGTGGTGCTGCTCGCGGTCGCCGCCCAGCTGCTCTTCGTCCTGCTCGCCCGGTACGCGCTGCCGCGCGGGGTGCGCGCCCAGCGCCGGGCCGCCGACCGGACCCGCTGACTTCGGCCAGCCGGCATTGACCTGCCGACTCGCGCCCGTTGGCTTCGGCCCGTCGGCTCCGGCCCGTCGGCTTTGTCCCGTCGGCTTTGCCCCGTCGCCTTGAGCCCATTGCCTTGGGCCCGTTGATGCGGGTCCGCGGCCGGATCCCCTGAACCTCTGTCTCCATCGTCTCGGAAGGACACCTGTCACCATGTCGACAATTCGCAGAACCAGGCGCGCCGCCGTCCTCGGCACTCTCGCTGCCCTCGCCCTCGGCGCCACCGCCTGCGGCTCCTCCGGCGGGAACCCGCTCGACAGCGGCTCGTCCTCGGCGGCAGCCGGCGGCGGCGCGAGCACGGCCGCCGGGAGCGGGGGTGCGGGCGGCGGCGCCGGCGACGGCGGGACCGTCGTGGTCGGCTCCGCGAACTTCCCCGAGAACGTGCTGCTCGGCTCGATCTACTCGCAGGCGCTCAAGGCCAAGGGCGTCAAGGTCGAGGAGAAGTTCAACATCGGCAGCCGGGAGGTGCTCTACGGGCAGCTGCAGAGCGGCAACCTCACCGTCCTGCCCGAGTACAACGGCGCCCTGCTCGCCTACCTGGACGCCAAGTCCACCGCCACCGCCAAGGACGACGTCAACGCGGCGCTGACCAAGACCCTGCCGGCCTCGCTCGGGATCCTGGACTCCTCCCCCGCCGAGGACAAGGACTCCCTCAGTGTCACTCAGGAGACCGCCGACAAGTACGGGCTCAAGACCGTCGCCGACCTGGCCGCCAAGGCGGGCGAGTTCACGATCGGCGGGCCGCCGGAGTTCAAGTCCCGCCGCGAGCAGCAGTTCAAGGACGTCTACGGGCTGACCTTCAAGGAGTGGAAGCCCACCGGCGACACGACGGCCAACGCGCTCAAGGACGGCGCCATCCAGGTCGGCAACGTGTTCACCACCGACCCGAAGATCGTCCAGTTCAAGCTCGTCCCGCTGGCCGACCCGAAGGGCGTCTTCGGCGCGCAGAACGTCACCCCGCTGGTCAACAAGGCCGGGGTGGGGCCGACGGCGACGGCCGCACTCAACGCGGTGTCGGCCAAGCTCGACACGACCGGGCTGACGGCGCTGATGAAGCGCGTGTCGGTCGACAAGGAGGACCCGTCCGCGGTGGCCAAGGACTGGCTGAAGGCCAACGGGCTGGGCTGACGGATTGCGGGCGACCGCCGACAGATGACGGGTAACAGGTAACAGCTGACAGATAACAGATTTCAACATCTGTTATCTGTCAGCTGTTCGCCGCCCACCGTTACCCCAGCCTGAGGGCCTTCCCTCCCGCGCCGCGAACATGACAGTGTGACGCCATGCGCACTCGTCTCCTCGCCGCCACCCTCACGGCTTTCGCCGCGGTGAGCCTCGCCGCGTGTTCCAGCTCCGGCTCGACTTCCGCCTCGGGCTCCGGAGCGGGCACCGGCACCTCAACATCCGCGGCTGCCTCCCCCACTTCGGCCGCCGCCTCCGCCACCGCAACCCCCGCCCCCGGAGCCACCCCGCCCGCGGACGCCTCGACGGGCTCCGCCGCCGGGGACGCGTCCGGAGGTTCGGGCGCGACCGGCGGTTCGGGTACCGCGGGCGGGTCGGCGCCGGCCAAGCCCGCACCGCCCACCGACGCCGGAATGCCCGCCAAACCGGGCACCGACGTCACCGCCAAGCTGGTCGCCGCGCTGGACGCGATCGACCCGGCGATCGTCGGCGGCAAGCCCGACCAGGCCATCGACCGGGCCCGCAGCCAGTGCCAGTCGATGTACCAGTTCCCCAAGGACAAGGCGAAGCTGGTCGAACTGGCCGACCAGCGCTTCACCACCCCCGACCACCCGCAGGGCTTCGGGCCGGACAAGGCCGCGAAGATCAACGAGGCGCTGCGCACGACCCTCTGCCCGCCGCCGGCCTGACCCGGCGCGGCGCCCCCGCGCGCCCGGTGTCCTGAGCGCCGGGCCGCCGCGGCCGCGCGTCGTCAGCAGACGCGCGGCCGTGGCACCTCGGACACCCACACCCAAGTGCCCTACCGGAAGCGGGAGCTGGGCACCGGACCACTCGTGCGGCAGCGGTCGCGCGGGCCGTCCAGCCAGCGTTCGCGCACGGCGCGGGCGAAGGCCGTCAGCGCCTCGTCCGGGTCGGACGGGGTCTCGCCGTCGCCGCCGTCCGGGGCCGGGTCGGCGGCCAGGATCTCGGCCGTCAGCTCCTCGGCCGGGCGCTCGTCCGGCTCGTTGCCGAGCATCCGCCACGGCGGGGCGACGGTCTGGCCGAGCAGGCCGCTCACATCCGCGGTGACCGGCGGCGTGTCGGTCCAGCAGGTCGCGTGCTCGTACAGCACCTCGCCCGCGGAGCGCGTGCGCAGCGCCGTCAGCGTTTCCGGGCCGATGCCCTCGACGTCGCTCAGGTCGTAGGCCACGACCACGGTGTCCCCGGTGCCCGGCTGGTACGGCCGGGCGGGCAGGCCGAGCAGCTCGGCGGCGGCGAGGCCGAGGGCCCGGTCGGCCCGGCCCGGCAGCAGCGAGACCGACTGCGGGCGCACACCGGCGGCGTCCAGGATCAGGCGAAGCCGCTCCAGCCCGTGCCGGCACAGGCCGTAGGAGTCCTGGAGGAAGGCGTAGCGGCCGGTCATGCCCGCCGTGAACCCGTACGGGGAGAGGGTGGCGAGCAGGCCGCCGGTGAGGGCGAAGTGCCAGCCGCGCAGGTCCTGACGGTTCAACGGGTCCGTGGTGGACGCGGCGGCCTCGACGGTGTCGGCCCGGCCGAGGGCGCGGCGCACGCGGTCGGCGGCGGGGCGCCACTGGTCGTCGGGGGCGGAGAGCCGGTCGAGGGTGGTGCGGGCGGTGGTCCGGTCGCCGGCCATCAGGGCGTTGTAGGCGAGGAGGTAGCGCTCGGGCCAGTCCCGGAGGACGGACTCGTGGGCTTGCAGGGCGGTGACGGCCTCGGCGTGCCGTTCCTCGTCCTCCAGGGCGGAGACGAGTTCGGCGAGGATCGGCAGGCGGTTGTCGGGGCCGGGCTTGCTGCGGCTGAAGAGGCCGCGCTTGGTCTTCTCGCCCTCGCGGACCTCGGCGGTGGCGATGCGCAGGGCCTCGGCGAGGGCGGGTGCGGCGAGGAAGGCGGCGCCGCGTTCGACGCAGGCGTAGCCGTACTTGTAGAGGGCGACGGCATCGGGGGTACCGGCCCCGGTGGCGCTCCCGGCGGTTGCCCCGCTCGCGGTGGCGAGGCGGGCGGCGGCCTCGGCCAGGTCGTCGAAGCCGCTGCCGGCGGCCAGCCGTTGGACCAGCGGGGCGACCTGGGCGGCGGGCACGTCCTCGGCGAGGGCGCGCAGTTCGCGCAGGACGGCCTGCGGGTCGCCGGCTTCCAGGTGGCGCCAGGCTTCGTCCAGCGAGGGGGTCGTCACAGGGCTGTTCCTCCGGGGTGGGTGTGGTGCCGTGTCGGGCGTCCTGTCGGACAAGGGTCCGATCCTCCCGGACGGGGTTCGGTGTCCACAATCCAATAACCGGCCCGGGGTCCGGCCGCCCGCCTTCGGCGGCTCCCGACGCGGCCGGGGCCGTGCGGCGACGAACCGCAAGGCACCTTGACAGAGAAGTGGTCTAGTCCAACCATAAGCATGTCGATCCGACCGGGATGCACTGTGGGGGTGTGACCACCGGCGGCCGAGGCACCGCCCTGCCCTGTTCCGCTCCACCCCCCGAACCCGCCCGGCGCGCGCGTCCGCACCACCCGCACCGCCGTTCGCCGCCGCGCGAGTCCGTGGACACCGCCTGCCCCGAGCACGCCGCCCGCTCCCCGCCGCGCGACCCGTACGTCCCTGTGCCGCCCCAACGTCCTGCCCCACCATGTCTGTTGGAGAATCGATGCGTCTACGCAGAACCATCCAGGCGGCCCTGACGGCCTGTGCCACGCTGGCCGCCTCGGCCGGCCTCGTCGCCGCCGGGACGGGCTCCGCCCAGGCCGCGACCCCGCTCCCCAGCCGGGTCTTCGCCCCCTACTTCGAGTCCTGGACCGGCCAGAGCCCCGCCACGCTGGCCGCGCAGTCCGGCGCCAAGTACCTGACGATGGCCTTCCTCCAGGCCTCCGCGAAGGGCTCGTGCACCCCGTACTGGAACGGCGACACCTCGAAGCCCGTCTCCTCCTCGACCTTCGGCGCCGACATCGCCACCATCCGTGCCAACGGCGGGGACGTGATCCCGTCCTTCGGCGGCTACACGGCCGACCACAACGGCACCGAGATCGCGGACAGTTGTACCGACGTCAACCAGATCGCGGCCGCCTACGAGAGCCTCGTCACGACGTACGACATCAGCCGGATCGACCTCGACATCGAGGACAACTCGCTCACCGACTCGGCGGGCATCGACCGCCGCAACAAGGCGATCAAGCTGGTGCAGGACTGGGCCGCGGCCAACGGCCGTTCCGTCCAGTTCTCGTACACGCTGCCGACCACCACGAGCGGACTGGCCGACAACGGACTCTCCGTGCTGCGGAACGCGATCGGGAACAACGCGCGGATCGACGTCGTCAACATGATGACCTTCGACTACTACGACGGCGCCACCCACGACATGGCCGCCGACACCCAGACCTCCGCCCAGGGCCTGTACAACCAGCTGGCCACGCTCTACCCCGGCAAGTCCCCGGCGCAGCTGTGGGGTTCGATCGGGATCACCGAGATGGTCGGCATCGACGACTACGGCGCGGCCGAGACGTTCACCGTGGCCAACGCGACGACCGTGTACAACTGGGCGGTGTCGAAGGGCCTCAACACGCTGTCCTTCTGGGCGCTCCAGCGCGACAACGGGGGCTGCCCGGGCACGGCCGGGAACGACTCGTGCTCCGGGATCGCCCAGAACGCCTGGGACTTCACGCACATCTTCGCGCCGTTCACGAGCGGCACGCCGACGACGAACGACTTCTCGGTGGCCGTCAACCCGAACTCCGGTACGGTGGCCGCCGGTTCTTCCACGTCGGCCTCGATCGCGACGGCCGTGACGTCGGGCTCGGCGCAGAGCGTCAGCCTCTCGGTGAGCGGCGCCCCGGCGGGCGTCACCGCCACTGTCACCCCCGGCAGCGTCACCGCCGGCACCGGCGCCACGCTCAGCGTCACGGCGACGGCGGCGGCCGCGGCCGGCACGTACCCGCTGACGGTGAAGGCGAGCGCTCCGTCCGGTACGCACACCGCCACCTACACGCTGACCGTCACCGGCAGCACTCCGCCTCCCGGCGGTCTGGCCAACGGCGGCCTGGAGAGCGGCAGCCTCGCCCCGTGGACCTGCCAGGGCGGGGGTGCCGTGGTGAGCACGCCGGTCCACTCCGGCTCGTACGCGCTGCAGGCCGCGCCGACCGAGAGCCAGACCGGCGAGTGCACCCAGACCGTCACCCTGAAGCCCAACACCAGCTACACGCTGAGCGGCTGGGTGCAGGGCAACTACGCCTACCTCGGCGTCAGTGGCGGGGCGAACGCCAGCACCTGGACCAACTCCGCCGGCTGGACGAAGCTGAGCGTCCCGTTCACCACCGGCGCCACCGGCACCGTGACGGTCTACCTGCACGGGTGGTACGGGCAGGGGAACGTGTACGGCGACGACTTCGCGATCGGCTGACAGGGCCGACTGACGGATAGCGGGAAACGGATCACCGGTAACGGATAACAGCTGACAGATAACAGATGACAGATTTCAACATCTGTTATCTGTCAGCTGTTCATCGTCCCCCGTCGGCCGCCGGCCGCCCCTCAGCCCGCCTGGCTCCCCGTACGCCCCGGGACCTCAGCCCGCGCCTGCCACGGCCGGCACAGCGCCACGTACGCCGCGCTCGCCAGCACCGCGCTCGACAGCACGACCACCGCCAGCAGCACTGCCGACGGCCGCCCGCCCAGGCTGCTCAGCGGTGCGACCAGCGCCCCGCACAGGAAGTTGCCGGTCCCCAGCAGCGCCGAAGCCGTCCCCGCCGCCTGCGGCTCGACCAGACCGAGCGCCTGCGCCGCCGAGTTCGGCAGGATCATCCCCATGCTGCCCATCATCACGAACAGCGCCGGGCAGACCCCGAGCAGCCCGAAGTCCCACACCGTCGTCACCAGCACCAGCGCCACGCCCGCGACCACCGCCAGGCCCAGCCCGGCCAGCATCAGCGCGCCCGCCGTGAAGCGCCGCGCCAACACCCGCCCGTTGATCTGCGTCATCCCGACGATGGCCACCGAGTTCAGCCCGAACAGCAGGCTGTAGGTCTGCGGCGACACGTGGTAGACGTGCTGCAGCACCGTCGACGACCCGCTGATGTACCCGAACAGCGCCCCGAACCCGAACGTGCCCGTGAGCATCAGCCCGAGGAACGGCAGGTCGCGCAGCAGCCCGCCCATCGTCCGCAGGGTGGACCCGAACCCTCCGCCGTGCCGCGCCTGGGCGGGCAGCGTCTCGCGCAGCGCGCCGAACGCCACCAGCGCGAGCAGCAGCCCGAGCGCCGTCAGCGCCCCGAAGGTGCCGCGCCACGACGTCACCCGGAGCAGCTGCGCGCCGATGATCGGCGCGAGGATCGGCGCCAGCCCCGATATCAGGGTGATCGAGGCAAGGAACCGGAGCATCGCCACGCCCTGGAAGCGGTCCCGGGCGACGGCCCGTCCGATGACCAGTCCGGCGGCCCCGGCCGCGCCCTGGACGAACCGGGCGGCGATCAGCAGCGGCAGGTTGGGCGCGATCACGCACACCGTGCTGGCCAGGGTGTAGAGGACGAGCCCGGCGAGCAGCGGCGGGCGGCGTCCGAAGCGGTCGCTGAGCGGCCCGAACAGCAGTTGTCCGGCCGCCACCCCGAACATCGAGAACGTGAGGGTGAGCTGCACCGC
Source organism: Kitasatospora sp. NPDC057936 (assembly GCF_042887525.1). Taxonomy (NCBI): domain Bacteria; kingdom Bacillati; phylum Actinomycetota; class Actinomycetes; order Kitasatosporales; family Streptomycetaceae; genus Kitasatospora; species Kitasatospora sp. NPDC057936. The sequence goes on along the minus strand of NZ_JBHVPD010000004.1, from coordinate 160,846 downwards.
GGCCGGATCGGCGGCGAGGTCGTCGGCGATCGCGGGCAGGCCCGGCAGGTAGAGGTCGGTGGTCAGCGGGCCGAGCGCGACCAGGCCCCCGAGCACGGCGACGGTGCCCCGGCCGGGACCCGCCGGGGCCGCCGAAGCGGCCGCAGTGGCCGCAGTGGCCGCAGCGGCTGGAGTGGCCGAATCGGCTGGAGCCCCGGCTGGGGCCGACGACAGGTCGGTGGTGGGGCCGGCGGCAGGGCCGGGCGTCTCGTCGGACGGGCCGGCGCTAGGGCCGGGGCCGGGGCCAGGCATGGGGCTCCCTTGCTGGACGGGCGGGACGGGGCGGGACGGGTTTGTCCACGCTCCGTCCTATCGCAGCCCGGCCCCGCTCCGACAGCGGGGGCACCGGACCGTTCACCCGTCCGCCCGGGGCCCCGTGCCTCAGCGCTTCTCGGGACGCTCCGCCCGCATGGCCGCCTGGACGGCGGCGCCGTCCTGCCAGGCGTAGAGCTGGTTGCCGGAGAGCATCACGTTGTAGTGCCCGCAGGTGCCGGTGGCCTTGCCCGCGACGCCGTCGGGGAACCAGCCCGCCTTGAGCGACACCGGCACCGGGTGCACCCCCTTGCCGGTCAGCCCGGTGGTGCAGCCGACGGGCAGCCGCCCCTCGGGGAGGGTGGCGCGCAGCAGGCGGTCGTCGCCGGTGGTCGACATCAGGTAGCGGACGGCGGAGGCGTTGTCGGGCAGCCAGCCTGGCATCGAGTGGCGGTCGGCCTTGGCCTCGCTGCCGGTGGCGTACGAGACCTGCTCCTGGTGGCGGCCGTCGTACCACTCGGACACGCGTGGGCCGATGACGACGGCGGCCACGGCGACGGCCATGCCCGTCCCGGCGACTCCGAGCGCGACCTTGCTCACGATGCCCTTCATGTCCGCCTGCCCTCTCCCTGTCCGGTTTCCGTGTCCGCTGTCGGTGCGGGTGTCGAGTGTTCCGTTCGGCCCGTGGTGTTCCCCCGGCCGGTGTAACCATCCTGGCCCGCGCCGGACGGCCGGGGCGTCACCACGAGGTCGCGATCACGCCTCCATCCCACGGGGTAGCCTCTCCACCTTCAGACGTACGTGCCGCCACCCGCGGTTTCGGGTGGCGGGCGCCGCGCCGGCGGTGTGCGCCGGAGCGGTGCCGGGGTCCCGATAGAGCGTCACTCAAGTCCGGCCCGTGCGCAGCCCGGTGTGCTGCACCCGGGGCACCGGCCCCGTACCGTACACCCGTCAGACGGCGGCGGGCACCGGCCGGGAGACGGGGAACGGGCGGCCGTCGAGGGTCCAGTGCGGGTCGATCGGGCGCAGCAGGGAGGCGTACACCTGGGCGGCGACGTCGGGGTGGCGGATCTCCCCCGTGGGCGGGCCGGCGGGGATGCCGTGGCCGGCGCAGGCGACCCAGGCGGTGCGCTCCTCGGTGGTGCGGCCGCCGTGGCCGCCGGCGTCGACGTGGCCGTGGTCGGTGACGACGATGACGGTCCACTGTTCGTCGGGGTGGGTGGCGCGGCCGCGGACGGCGTCGAGGAGGCGGCCGAGGCGTTCGTCGGCGTTGCGCATGGCGGCGCGGTACTCGTCGCCGCAGCCGAGGAAGTGGGCGGTCTCGTCGACGGCGCCGAGGTAGACGAAGGAGGCTTCGGGGTCGGCGGTGGCGAGGACGTGGACGGCCTCGCGGGTGACCTCCTCGTCGACGGTCTCCCAGGCTTCGGGGGTGTCCTCGGCGGGGGCGATGTAGGAGAGGCGGCCGGGGGCGCGGAAGAGGGGGCCGCCGGACTCGTTGATCATCAGCGGGTCCCAGCCGGCGGCGACGAAGGTGCGTCGGCGGTCGCCGCGGTTGAGGCGGGTGGCGAAGTCGGGGAAGACGTCGAGGCGGTTGCCGGCGAGGTGGTTGCCCCAGACGCCGTGCCTGGCGGGCTCGACGCCGGTGACGATGGTGGCCCAGCAGGGCCCGGACATGGTGGGGGTGGTGTCCGCGACGGTGACGGGCACGAGGAACCCGGCGTCGGCGACCTCCGTGAGCCGCGGCATCGGCACGTGCTCCAGGTAGTCGTACCGGACGCCGTCGATGCCGACGACGAGCACGCGGGGGCGGGGCCACGGGGCAGCGGTCATGGGGGTTCCTTTCGGTCGTGCGCATCCGGCGCGCGCCCGCCGAGGGCGCCGCCGACCGCGCCATGGTTCACCGCTCGCCGTACCGGTTGGTGTCCGGTCACCGAACGGGCAGTGTCCGTGGGGTGTCGGGCGATTGTCCTTGCACCCCGCCCTTCGGCGGGGGCCGGAGCTCGGGGGGCGGTCAACGGCGGGCGGCGGCGGGCGACGGGCGGGCGACGGCGGGCGGCGGGCGTCAGGCCTGCGGCCGGAACTCGTGGACGACCTCGATCCGGCCGACGATGTGCCGGTTGAACTCGGCCAACTCCTCCGCCGGCACCCAGAGTTCGAGGATGGTCCGGCCACCCGCCCTCTGGACGGGGTAGCGGGCGAGGAACTCCGTCTCGACCTCGAAGCGGGTGACGTAGCCGACGCCGGAGACCGGGACGTTCCAGTCGCGGGCGATCCGGACCGCGTAGTCCTCGTTCAGGACGGGGTAGAAGATCGGCTGCTCGGGCAGGCGGGGCGGCCAGGCGCGCCAGTCGGCGGCCTCGACCAGGGCCAGTTCCTCGGGGCCGGTCGGGCGCCAGAGGGTCGTGGTGGCGGTCAGGGCGCTCGGTGTGGTCGAGGCGCTCGCCGTGGTCGGGGCGTCCTGTGCGGTCGGGGCGCCCTGCGTGGTCTGGCCGTTCATGGGAGGGGACGGTAGCCGAGCCCGCCCGGGCCCGGCCACCGCGTTTCTCCCGCCCGCCACCGGCTCACCGGGCGTCAGCGGTAGGCGGACTCCCCGGTGATGGCCTCGCCGAGCACGAGCGTGTGGATCTCGCTGGTGCCCTCGTAGGTGAGCACCGACTCCAGGTTGTTGGCGTGCCGCAGCACCGGGTACTCGGTGGTGATGCCGTTGGCGCCGAGGACGGTCCGCGCGCTGCGCGCGATCTCCAGCGCGGTGCGGACGTTGTTGAGCTTCCCGAAGCTGATGTGCGCCGGACGGGCGGCGCCCTCGTCCTTGAGCCGGCCGATCCGCAGCGCGACCAGGTACGACTTCTCCACCTCCAGCATCATCTCGACCAGCTTCTGCTGGGTCAGCTGGAAGCCGGCGATGGGGCGCTCGAACTGGATGCGGGTCTTCGCGTAGTCCAGGGCCGCGGTGTAGCAGTCGCGGGCGGCGCCGACGGTGCCCCAGAGGATGCCGTAGCGGGCCTCGTTGAGGGAGGACAGCGGGCCGCGCAGGCCGACGACCCCGGGCAGCACGGCGTCGGCCGGCAGCACGATGTCGTCGAAGGCCAGCTCGCTGGTGACGGAGGCGCGCAAGGACAGCTTGCCGTGCACGTCGGTGGCGGTCAGGCCGCGGGTGCCGCGCTCCACGAGGAAGCCGCGCACGCCCTCCTCGGTCTGCGCCCACACGACGGCGACGTCCGCGATGCTGCCGTTGGTGATCCACATCTTGCTGCCGGACAGCACCCAGTCACCGCCCTCTCCGCCCTTGCGCACCGCCCGGGTGCGCATGTTGGCCGGGTCGGAGCCGAAGTCCGGCTCGGTGAGGGCGAAGCAGCCGATCAGCTCGCCGGCCGCCATGCCGGGCAGCCAGCGCTGCTTCTGCTCCTCCGAGCCGAAGGCGTGGATCGCGCGCATGGCGAGCGATCCCTGCACGGAGACGAAGCTGCGCAGCCCGGAGTCGGCGGCCTCCAGCTCCATGCACGCGACGCCGTAGGCGACCGCGCTCGAACCCGTGCAGCCGTACCCGTCGAGGTGCATGCCGAGCACACCGAGCGCGCCGAGCTCGGGGGCCAGTTCGCGGGCCGGGAACACCCCGCGCTCGAACCAGTCGCCGATGTGCGGGCGGATCCGCTCGTCGGCGAACTTCCGGACGGTGTCGCGGATGAGCCGCTCCTCGTCGGTGAGGAGATCGCCGACGGCGAGCAGGTCGGCCGGGTCGATCCGGGTCGGCTTCGTCATCGAAGCTCCTTGGGGTCTCGGGGTCTCGGTAGTCTCGGCGGGATGACGGGATACCGGGGAGTATTCCGCACCCGGCGGGGCGGCGGGCGGGCGCGAGCGAGTGAGGAAAGCGACATGTCCGGTGGCGGGTACGTGGTCGGCGAGGTGACCGCCGAGGAGCTGCGCGGCGCGGCGGACGAGATGGCGGGACTGCTGGTGGAGACCGTCCACGGTGGCGCGTCGGTCGGGTTCCTGGCACCACTGGAGGCCGCTGAGGCCGCGCGGTGGTGGCGGGCGCTCGTGCCGGACGTGGCGGACGGGCGACTGGTGGTGTGGGCGGCGCGGGCGGAGGCCGACGGGCGGCTCGCCGGGACGGTGCAGCTACGGCCGGCGACGACCGCGAACGGGCGGCACCGGGGCGAGGTCGCGAAGCTGATGGTGCACCCGGCGGACCGCGGGCACCGGCTGGCCGGGCGGCTGCTGGCGGCGCTGGAGGAGCGGGCGGCGGAGCTGGGTCTGCGACTGCTGGTGCTCGACACCGAGACAGGCAGCCCGGCCGAGCGGATGTACGAAGCGGCGGGCTGGAACCGGGTCGGCGAGGTGCCGGACTACGCCACCGACCCGGCGGGCGCGCCGTGCTCGACGACGGTGTTCTTCAAGGCGGTGGGGGCGGGCGGGAGGTGACGGGTGGGGCGAACAGATAACAGATAACAGCGAACAGATGACAGATTTCGAAATCTGTTATCTGTCATCTGTTCGCTGTTATCTGTTCGCTGTTATCTGTTCGCCGTCACTCGTCACCGGTCGGCGGTCAGCCCACCCCGCACAGCCGCAGCACCGCGGTCGTCGCCGCGCCCGCCACGACGACGGCCGGGAACGGCGCACGACGCAGGGCAAGGACGCCTGCGACCAGGACGCCCGCCGGCCGGGCCCACCCCGCGAAGCCATGGCCCTGAGTGAGCGCGCCCGTGGCGACCAGGGCAACCAGCAGGACGGACGCGGCCACGGCCAGCAAGTGCCGGAGTCGCTCGGAGAGTTCGATCCGGTGCCCGAGCAGCGGCCCGGCAAGACGGTAGGCGTACGTGCCTGCGGCCAGCAGCAGCACGGCATGCAGCGGCATCAACGGACTTCCTCCTTAACGGCGTTGGACCGGTTCTCCACGGCGACCACACCCTCGACCCCTGCCGCCCGAGACTCCCCCACCACCGAGGACTTCCCGGCGAACAGCAGCCCGACGAGCGACAGCAGCACCGGCAGCCCGGCCGGCAGGTAGGGCGTCGCCACCACCGCGACCACCGCTCCCGCCACCGCGGCCGCGCGCGTCCGACGGTCGTCGAGCGAGGGCAGCACGAGGGCGAGCAGCACCGCCGGGAAGGCGGCGTCGAGGCCGAGCGCGTCCGTGTCGCCGATCAGCCCGCCCGCGGCCGCGCCGAGCACGACGGAGACGTTCCACACCACGAACAGCGCGACCCCGCACAGCCAGAACGCGGCCCGCCGGCGCCGCCCGTCCGACTGCCGCAGGACGAACGCGGCACTCTCGTCCGTGATGAGCTGGGCACCGAACAGCCGTCGCCACCACGGGCCTTCGAGCACGTCGGCGACGGTGAAGCCGAATGGCAGCAGGCGAGCGTTGAGCACCAGCCCGGTGGCGACGGCCGCGAGCGCACCGCCGCCGGACAGCACCACACCCACGGCGGCGAACTGGGACCCGCCCGCGAAGACGAGGAGGGACATGACGACCGGCACCCAGAGCGGCAGGCCGCCGGAGACGCTGATCGCACCGAAGGAGGCGCCGACGAGGGCGTCGGCCAGGCAGACCAGAGCGATGTCACGGACGGTGGCAGACTCCAGTGTTCGAAAGAGCGAACGCATGTCCATTAGAATGAACCCGAGGCCAGTCGTTCGTCAAGGCGAACCCTTGGACCGCCACACCGAACGCCAGGTCCTGGGAGCCGGGGAACCAGGGAGCTCGGGAGCCCAGGAGCCAGGGAGCCGGACATGGGAGCATGGCGCGGCCGACAAGGCAGACGGGACCGCAGGAGGCGCGAGGAAGCGTGAGTGGACAGCATGAGTGACCCGACCCCCAACCCCGCCCCTTCCGCCGGATCCGGTACGGCCTCCGGCGCGGGCTCCCCCCTGGGCTCCGGCACGGAGCTGATCGGCCTGATCGCCGCGTCGATCCGGCGCGAGCGCGAGCGCAGCGGCCTGTCGATGGCCGAGCTGGCCCGACGGGCGGGCATCGCCAAGTCCACGCTCTCGCAGCTGGAATCGGGGTCGGGCAACCCGAGCGTGGAGACCCTGTGGGCGCTCGGCGTGGCACTGAACGTCCCGTTCAGCCGGCTCGTCGATCCGCCGCGCCCGGCGGTGCGGGTGATCCGGGCGGGCGAGGGCCCCGTCACGCACTCGGAGCGGGCCGACTACGCGGCCACCGTGCTGTCGTCCTGCCCGCCGAACGCCCGGCGCGACATCTACCGCATCGAGGCGCAGCCGGGCGAGACCCGGATCTCCGACCCGCACATGCCCGGCACGGTCGAGCACGTGATGCTGGGAGCGGGCCGGGCGCTGGCCGGGCCGACGGAGGCCCCGGTGGAGCTGGGCCCGGGCGACTACGTGAGCTACCCGGGCGATGCCCCGCACGTGTTCCGCGCGCTCGCCCCGGACACCCTGGCGGTGATCGTCATGGAACACATCTGACGAACCCGATGGATCGTCGATGGCCGACCGTTCGGAGTCGGCTACGTCAACAGGCCGTCCAGGAAGGGGTTTCCGAAGACCCGGTGGGGGTCGTGCCGGTTCAGGACGGCCACCGCCTCGTCCCAGCCCGGCCCGCCGCCGTCGCGCAGGCTCGCGGGGATGACCCGGCCGAGCAGGTCCGGGTCGGACCAGGCCGCGTCGGCGGTGTAGGCCCAGCCCTTGGACCACTCCACGCGCAGGCCGGCCCGGGTGCCGTCGAAGGTGCGCAGCAGCCACTGTTCGAGGTCGCGGGCGAAGCGTTCGAGGCCCGGGGTGCCGGGGAAGGCCAGGACGTCGAGCCAGACGGCGGTGTCCCACTCGGGGCGGTCCGGGCGCGGGCGCAGCGCGGAGAGCAGGGGCGGCCGGGCGCCGGGGACGCCCGCGTAGGCGGGGTCGTCCAGGCCGGTGACGCGGATCTCGACCGCGCCGTTCACCGGGAACTCGCCGCGCGCCTGGTAGTCGGCGAGCAGCTTCCGGTACTGGGCGGCGAATTCGCTGACGACCCACTGCAGGTCGGCGCGCTTGCAGAGGATCGCGTAGCCGTTGGCGGTGACCCGCAGGGTGGTGGGGCGCACGTACTGGAGGAGGGTGCGGGAGGGGCCCCACAGGTCCGAGCGCAGCCCGGCGGCGAGGAGGTGGGTGAGGAGGTCGCCGGTGAGCAGGTCGCGCAGCAGCCCGCCCGAGAGGAGGACGTCCGTGAGGTCGCCGGTGAGTCCCACTTTGGCGACGAGGTACTGGAGTTGGCCGAAGAGCGGGGCCGACGCCCAGGCGCCGGAGACGATCTGGCCGGCGAGCCGGGCGACGGGTTCCGGGACGTTGTCCGAGAACGGGTAGTTGTAGGGCTGGTCGACGGCGCGGGCGGCGAGCGGTTTGGCCGGGGCGACGCTCCAGGTCTTGAGCCAGGGGTACTCGGTGTAGGCGAACCAGATGGCCTCGGTGCGCCCGTCGCGGTCGACGAAGTCGGCGAAGGTGCGCGGTGGGCCGCCGCCGAGCAGGCCGCCCAGGAGTCCGCCGCCGCCGGTGTCGCCGGGACGGGCGAAGAGTTCGCTCGCCGGGATGTCGAGGCGGCTGACGCAGCGCAGCGGCCGGTCGGCGCCGGCCCGCAGGACGACCTCGGTGAGGAACGCCCGGCCGAGGTGGACCAGGAAGGCGGCGCTGTCGGCCTCGGAGCGGTCGAACGTGCGCAGGACGTAGCGGCCGGTGGCCGGGTCGAGGACGACGGCGGTGAGCCGGGTGACCTGGTTGCTGACCGATCCGTAGCCGTGCCCGTCCTGGCGGGTCTCCCCGACGGCCGGGACGGCGGTGCCGTGGCCGCCGATGGCGAGGACGCCGCCGACGGTGAGCTCTCCGGGCGCCGGGCAGGCGGTGAGGCCGAGGCCCCGGCCGGCCAGGTGGGCGAGCAGGTCCTCCATGGTGGCGCCGGTCTGGACGCGCACGGTGGTCGGTGAGTCGGCCGTGATCGCGGTGAGGTGGCGGCTCGTGTCGACCAGGAGGACGCGGGCGCTGTCGGGGGTGCCGTTGGCGACGGTGAGCGGCGCCCAGGTGTGGCGGTAGCCGGTGGCGCGCAGGCGCCAGCCGTTGGCGTGCGCCCAGTCGGCGAGGGCGGGGACCTCCTCCGGGGTGCGGGGCGCGCACGTCCACAGCTGGTCGGTGCGGATCTCGCCGGACCAGTTCTGGAAGACCCGCTGGTACAGCTCGGTGCCGGCGGGCAGCCCGGGTGGGACGGGCGCGGCGGCCTCGGCGCTGTCCGGGCCGACGGTGCCGCGCAGCAGCCAGGCCCCCGCGCCGAGCGCCGCGGACGCGCCGAGCATCTGCCGCCTGGTCAGGCCGCCGCCGTGCGCTCGTGCCCCGTCGGCGGAGCCCGGATCCGCCGCCCGCACCGCTTCGCCGTCCCGGCCGCCGCCGGCTCCGCGCCACCGTCCTGTGGTCAACCGTCCCGCCCCCTGAGCTCGTCGCCCGGGTGTCCGTCGTCGGCCCCGGGTCCGGGCAGGAGCGTACGAAGTGGCGGACGGCCGTTTGAAGCGTTCCAGCCGATCATTCACCCGTACGAGTGATCATGGCTCATGCCGATGCGCGGTCGGGGCCGCCGGAGTGGCCCGGGGCCCATCAGCGCGGCGAGGGCGGGCCCGGGACACGTCAGCGCGGCGAGGGCGGGCCCGGGGCCCGTCAGCGTGGCGCGGCGAGGGCGGCCTCCGCGTAGCGCTGCCACTGCCCGGCCGCCGATTCGGGAAGGCAGACCCAGTCCTTCATCGGCCGCCCGTCCGCCGGGTCGAAGAGGTGCGCCCCCTCCGTCGCGAGGGCCTCCGCGTGCTCGGCCGAGTCGCGGCCGAGGCGGCAGACCAGTTCGCCGCTGTGCAGTCCGGCGAAGGCCTTGCCGTTGACGTCCTTCAGGCAGGGCATGCCGAACATCTTGCTCCGGTGGGCGCCGCGCGGCGCCAGTTCGTCGGCGATGGCCTCGTAGCGGGCGGTGGCGCCCTGGTCGTTGGTCATGCGGCTCATAGTGGCGTGCCGGCGTGCGGCTGACCAGCCGTGCCGGAGCGCGACCCCGGTTCCGTCCTGCCTAGCCCTCTACCTGGATGGCCGCCCGCCGAAGCCTCTTGTCGGGCCATCGGACGACCGCATAAGTTGATCTTTTCCGCCTCGCGCCCGGGAGCACCGCCATGCCCGCATCCCTGACCGTCGCCGTCGCCCAACCCGTCTGCGAGGAGCCCGGCCGGCCGGACACCGTCTCCGGCAACGCCGCCCGGCACGCCGCGGCCGTCCGGGAGGCCGGAGCGCGGCTCGTGGTGTTCCCCGAGCTGTCGCTGACCGGCTACGACCTCACCGCCCCGGCCCTCGACCCGGCGGACGCGCGGCTCTCGCCGCTGATCGCCGCCTGCGCCGAGACCGGCGCCACCGCGCTGGCCGGGGCCCCGGCCGCGGACGCCGACGGGCGCGAATACATCGTGACCATGGCGGTCACCGGCGAGGGGGTCTCCGTCGTCTACCGGAAGATGCGGCTGCACGGCGAGGAGCTGAACCGTTTCACCGCCGGGGACGCACCCGTCGTCCTGGAGCTGGACGGGGTCAGGCTCGGCCTCGCGATCTGCGCGGACGCCGCCGATCCCACGCACGCCGAGGAGACGGCGGCCCTCGGCATCGACGCCTACGTCGCGTCCACCCTCTACGGCCCCTCACCCGAATCCGCAGCCCGCCGCGACGAGCACCTCGGGGCCAGGGCCGCCGCCCACGGCGTCTGGAGCGTCCTCTCCACCAGCGCCGGGGCCAGCGGCGACTTCCCGGCCACCTCGGGCGGCTCGGGCTTCTGGGCACCGGGCGGCGCACCGGTCGCCCAGGCCGGCACCGCGCCCGGCGGCCTGGTCCGCGCCGAACTGCCGTAACCCCCGGGGGTGAACGCGCGGGCCACCGGAAATACCCGGGGCCCGCGCGCGGCTGTCAAGATCGGAGACCGGGACGGGGACGCCGTTCGGGACCGTTCAGGAGGTGCAGCACGCGATGGGTGATCAGCAGGGCCACGGACAGCGGGCCGACCAGAACCACCGGGGCCACCAGGCCGGCCAGGTCCACGAGGCCGGGCAGGAGTACCGCGTCGAACACGACTCGATGGGCGAGGTCCGCGTGCCCGCGGCCGCCAAGTGGCAGGCGCAGACGCAGCGGGCGGTGGAGAACTTCCCGGTGTCCGGGCAGCGCCTGGAGCGCGCGCACATCGCCGCGCTGGCCCGGATCAAGGCCGCGGCGGCACGGGTGAACGCCCGGCTCGGCGTGCTGGACGAGGAGACGGCGGCGGCCATCGCGGCGGCGGCCGAGGAGGTCGCGGAGGGCCGCTGGGACGGCGAGTTCCCGGTGGACGTCTTCCAGACCGGCTCGGGCACCTCGTCCAACATGAACGCGAACGAGGTCATCGCGACCCTCGCCGCCGAGCGGCTGGGCCGGCCGGTGCACCCGAACGACCACGTCAACGCCAGCCAGTCGTCCAACGACGTGTTCCCGTCCTCGATCCACATCGCCGCCACCGCCGCCGTCACGCACGACCTGATCCCCGCGCTGGAGCACCTGGCCGAGGCGCTGGAGCGCAAGGCCGCCGAGTTCGCGCAGGTGGTCAAGTCGGGCCGCACGCACCTGATGGACGCCACGCCCGTCACGCTGGGCCAGGAGTTCGGCGGCTACGCCGCCCAGGTGCGGCACGGTCGCGAGCGGCTGCTGGCCACGCTCCCCCGGGTCGCCGAACTCCCCCTCGGCGGCACGGCGGTGGGCACGGGCATCAACACCCCGCCCGGCTTCCCGGCGGCCGTGATCGAGGAGGTGGCCCGCGCCACCGACCTGCCGCTGACCGAGGCCCGCGACCACTTCGAGGCACAGGGCGCGCGCGACGCCCTGGTCGAGCTGAGCGGTCAGCTGCGCACCGTCGCGGTTGGGTTCACCAAGATCGCGAACGACCTGCGGTGGATGGGCTCGGGCCCGCGCACCGGCCTCGGCGAGATCAACCTGCCGGACCTCCAGCCCGGTTCGTCGATCATGCCGGGCAAGGTGAACCCGGTGCTGCCCGAGGTGGTGCTGATGGTCGCGGCACAGGTGGTCGGCAACGACGCGACGGTCACGCTGGCCGGCGCGAGCGGCAACTTCGAGCTGAACGTCATGCTCCCCGTCATCGCCCGCAACGTGCTGGAGTCGGTGCGGCTGCTCGCCAACAGCGCCCGGCTGCTGGCCGACCGCACGGTGGACGGCATCACCGCCAACGTCGAACGGGCCCGGGAGTACGCCGAGTCGTCGCCGTCGGTGGTCACCCCGCTGAACCGGTACATCGGGTACGAGGAGGCGGCGAAGGTCGCCAAGCAGGCCCTGGCGGAGCGCAAGACCATCCGTCAGGTGGTGCTGGAGCGCGGGTACGTGGAGGAGGGGAAGCTCACCAAGGAGCAGCTGGACGAGGCGCTGGACGTGCTGCGGATGACGCGTCCGTAGCGGGGGCCGTCACGGACGGGTGCGGCGACGGGCTCGGCGGCGAAGGCCCGTGCGGCGGGCGTGCGGCCGGTGTGCGTGCGGCCGGTGTGCGCCGGGGCGCGGAGGGCGGCGGGCCGCCGGTCCGTGCCCCGGACGCGGGCTGCGGGGAAGGTCAGCCCTTGGCGCGGCCGGCCCGGCCGAGTCGCATCGCTGCTCCGTTCGACGTGATCGTGGCCATCGAGATCGCCGCGAGGCCGAGCAGGAACATCACGGCGCCGACGATGACGCAGGTGACGATGTTCTTGCCGTGCGCGACCGATCCGGAGACGGCCCAGGGGGAGATGATCGTCCAGATGCCGAGCGCCGCGGCCGCCCAGGCCCGCGCGTGGGTGCGCTCGTAGGCCGACCCGTAGCCCGCCATCAGCAGGGTGTAGGCCAGACCCACGATCAGGCAGGTCACGGTGAGGGTGCTGAAGGCGGTGAAGCCGACGATCCAGGGCGATGCGGCCAGGAACAGGCCCGCCAGCACGGCCAGGGCCTCGATGCCCTGGGCGCGCGGGGTCGAGGTGACCCGCTCGTAGTGTTCGCGTAGTTCGACGATGTCCGGATGGTGCTCCATGCCCATCGGGGTGTGGGTTGACACCGATACCACCTCCTGTGGTTCGGATCGTGGAAGGCGCTTGCCCCGTACCCATTCTGGCGCTTCTCGAACGTTTTGCACCTAATAGTCCGAAAAGGTCGATAACCATCCGATCACGGCGGTGACCTGCGTCTCACCGCTCCGGCGCGCCATTGCCTATGCAACTCGTTGCATAGCAGGATGCGGGGCATGGCACTGGAGCACGCGATCCTCGTCTCACTGCTGGAGCAGCCCGGCTCCGGCTACGAGCTGGCCCGGCGCTTCGATCGCTCGATCGGCCGCTTCTGGACCGCCACCCACCAGCAGATCTACCGGGTGCTGCGGCGCATGGAGGCGGACGGCTGGATCGCCGCCGAGGAGATCGCCCAGGACGGCCGGCCGGACAAGAAGGTCTACTCGGCGGCCGGGCCCGGCCGGGCCGCGCTCGCGGACTGGCTGCGCGAACCGGTCGAGCCGGAGACCGTCCGGCACGAGCTCGCGGTGAAGATCCGCGCCGCCGCCTTCGACGACCCGGCCGCGCTGATCTCCGAGGTCGAGCGCCACCGCGACGGCCACGCCGCCCTGCTCACCCGCTACCTGCACGGCGAGCAGCGCGACTTCCCCGACCTCACCTCGCTCGACACCGCTCAGGAACTCCAGCACGTGGTGCTGCGCGGCGGCATCGAGTACGAGCGGATGACCCTCGCCTGGCTGGACGACGTGCTCACCACCCTGCACCGCCTCGTCGCCGACGGCACCGGCCCTGACGACGCGACAGGCAACGGGGAGCGGACCGCGGCGAACAGATGACGGCCGACAGATGACAGAAGACAGATAACAGAGTTTGAAATCTGTTATCTGTTATCTGTCCGTCGTCGGCCGTCGACCGCCCTCCCGCGCCGCCCCTGGCCCCACCCCACAGCCACCCCACAGTCACTCCACACCCTCGACCCCCGGGAGCCCGTGATGCTCTTCAACCCGCGTACCTACGACCCCGCGCAGTTCGACGAGCCGACCCGCCGGCTGCTGCGCGCGACCGTCGACTGGTTCGAGTCGCGCGGCAAGAAGGCGCTCATCGACACCTACATCGACCGCACCTGGTACGGCGACTTCCTCGAATTCGCCGCCAAGGAGGGCCTGTTCGCGGAGTTCCTGACCCCCTCCGCCGCCGACCCGGACAAGCGCTGGGACACCTCCCGGATCGCCGAGCTGAACGAGATCCTCGGCTTCTACGGCCTCGGCTACTGGTACACCTGGCAGGTCACCATCCTCGGCCTCGGCCCGGTGTGGCAGAGCGAGAACGAGGCCGTCCGCGCCCGCGCCGCCCGCCTCCTGGCGGAGGGTCACGTCATGGCCTTCGGCCTCTCCGAGCGCACCCACGGCGCCGACATCTACTCCACCGACATGATCCTCACCCCGGACGGCGAGGGCGGCTTCACCGCGACGGGCCCGAAGTACTACATCGGCAACGGCAACGTCGCCGGCCTGGTCTCGGTGTTCGGCCGCCGCTCGGACGTCGAGGGCCCCGAGGGCTACGTCTTCTTCGCCGCCGACAGCCGCCACGAGGCGTACCACCTGGTCAAGAACGTCGTGAACAGCCAGATGTACGTCAGCGAGTTCCGGCTGGAGGACTACCCGGTGCGCGCCGAGGACGTGCTGCACACCGGCCAGGCCGCGTTCGACGCCGCGCTGAACACCGTCAACGTCGGCAAGTTCAACCTGTGCACGGCGTCGGTCGGCATCTGCGAGCACGCCATGTACGAGGCGGTCACGCACGCCCACAACCGCGTCCTGTACGGCCGCAAGGTCACCGACTTCCCGCACGTGCGCCGCGAGTTGACCGACGCGTACGCCCGCCTCGTGGCGATGAAGCTGTTCAGCGCGCGGGCCGTGGACTACTTCCGCACCGCCTCCCCCGAGGACCGCCGCTACCTGCTCTTCAACCCGATGACCAAGATGAAGGTCACCACCGAGGGCGAGAAGGTCATCGACCTCATGTGGGACGTCATCGCGGCCAAGGGCTTCGAGGCGGACACCTACTTCGACAAGGCCGCCAAGGACATCCGCGGCCTGCCGAAGCTGGAGGGCACCGTCCACGTCAACCTGGCGCTGATCCTCAAGTTCATGGCCAACTACCTGTTCGCCCCGGCCGATTACGCGCCCGTGCCGACCCGCAAGGACGCCGCCGACGACGTCTTCCTGTTCCACCAGGGCCCCGCCCGCGGCCTCGGCGCGATCCGCTTCCACGACTGGCGCACCGCCTACGACCGGCACGCGCACCTGCCGAACGTCGCCCGCTTCCGCGAGCAGGCCGACGGCTTCTGCGAGCTGCTGCTCACGCACGCGCCGAGCAAGGAGCAGCAGGCGGACCTCGACTTCCTGCTGGAGATCGGCCAGCTGTTCGCGCTGATCGTCTACGGCCAGCTGGTGCTGGAGCAGGCCGAGTTGACCGGCCTGGAGGCGGACGTGCTGGACCAGGTCTTCGACGCGCTGGTCCGCGACTTCTCCGCGCACGCGACCGAGCTGCACGGCAAGGCCTCGGCCACGGAGGAGCAGGCCGCCTGGGCGCTCGCGCACGTGCGTCGGCCGGTGGCCGACGCCGAGCGGGCCGCGAAGGTCTGGGCGCGCGTCGAGGCGCTGTCGGGCGCGTACGAGATGCAGCCGTAGTCCTGCGGACGGCTACGCAGGGCCCGGGGGGTGCGGGGGGGGGGCCGGCCCCCCCCGGTGGCCGCGGGGGGCGGGGGGGGGAAAACCCCTCGGGCGGGAGGGTCCCGGGGGCGTGGGGGGTGGGGTAGGTCATACGCCCCCCCGCCGGG